>JBGUMU010000094.1:0-66153 GCA_045116995.1 Bacilli bacterium | reverse complement strand
TCATTAGTGAGATAGGCTTGATGGGATGTAATAATGACATTAGGTAATTGTAAAAGAAGTGATAAGGTATCATCATTAACAATCTTTAAGGAATTATCTTTATAGAAGAGATTAGCTTCTTCTTCATAAACATCTAAGCCTACCGCTCCTATCTTCTTTTCTTTTAGTCCTTCTAGTAAGGCTTTAGAATCAATAAGTCCACCACGGGATGTATTAATAATAACCACACCCTTCTTCATTTGATTAATAGCGGATTCATTAATCATATGTCTATTAGCGTCTGTTAATGGACAGTGTAATGAGATGATATCACTTCTAGCGTACATCTCTTCTAAAGATACATATTCATAGCCACTGTCTTTAATTGGATATGGGTCATAGCATAGTACTTTCATACCAAATCCTTTAGCGATATCAATAAAGACTCTTCCGATTTTACCAGTACCGACAACTCCTATTGTCTTTTCATGCAAATCAAACCCACTTAAACCTTCAAGATTAAAGTTGAAATCACGAGATCTGATATAGGCTTTATGGATATGTCTATTAAGTGATAATAATAAGGCAAACGCATGTTCTGCGATAGCGTAAGGAGAATAGGCAGGGACTCTAGCCACATGGATCTTATTAGCGTAGGCCGCTCCTAGATCTACATTGTTATAACCAGCGCATCTAAGAAAGACACCATGTATTCCATATTCATTTAGTTTTTCTAAGACATCTTTATTAATTTCATCATTAACAAAACACATCACTGCATCATAGTCTTTAGCAAGTGTCACAGTGTTAATAGATAATCTATCCTTAAAGTAAGTAAATGAGTATTTATCTAGATATGGTTTGAATGATGCTTCATCATACTTTTTCGCGTCAAATACGGCAATTCTTTTCATATTATTTATCCCCCTTATTTACATAATAAATGAATCTATTAATTAATACACATGATATGCCCTATTAGTTTATAACCTTATATTTATATAAGAATTAATAAAATATTTATCGATTTCGCTTGACTAAGTTAAAAATAAGACTATTATTATGTATTCAAATGCGGAATACCGCGTCCTAAGCAAGACGTAAAAAGGCTATAGAAAAGAGGTATTCTAGTAGATGAATAAGAAGTATTTATTAGAAGCGGTCGTAGAAGGAAGATTCATTCAATTCCACAAGGAATTCAAGAGTAGAAACTCCGCGATTGATTACATCTTCAAGTATTACAATAGACATATGCTTGATCTTAGAGTTAACGAAGAATACTACGTCAATGAAAACAAGCACGATATTGCGTACATCTATGATTACGACAATCGCTTCAGAATTAGCAGAGCTTACTAATTCTCTTCCACAAAAATAATGGCCTACCCTGTTGATGGAGTAGGCCTTTTATTATATTTGTTTATCCAAGTGCGATATCTAGCACCATCATGAGCACGAAGCCCACCGCTAGACCGATAGTGGCAAGGTTACTATGTTTACCTTCATTAGCTTCTGGGATAAGTTCTTCCACTACTACGTAGATCATAACGCCTGCGGCAAAGGCAAGGACAAATGGTAAGATAACGGATACGAAATAAGTGACCGCTAAAGCGATTAACGCGGCAATTGGCTCAACCGCACCACTAATAAAGCCATATAAGAATGCTTTACCTTTAGATTCGCCTTCTTCTTTTAAAGGCATTGAAACAATCGCGCCTTCTGGGAAGTTTTGAATAGCCATACCAATAGCTAACGCTAATACAGCGTGTTCATTAACTTGGTTAGTCATCATACTAGCGATAACAACGCCAACCGCTAAGCCTTCAGGAATATTATGAAGAGTAACAGCTAATAACATCTTAAATGTCTTACTATATTTATTCTTTTTAAGGCCTTCTTCTTCCTTATTGATATGCATATGAGGCACTAAATAGTCGAGAAGGAGCATGAATCCCACACCCACTAAAAAGCCAACAGCAGGGAAGAGATAACTTTTCCAATCACCCTTTTCATAGGAATCAATCGCTGGTTGCATAAGTGACCAAATAGAAGCGGCAATCATGACACCACTAGCGAAGCCTAATAAGATCTTTTGGACTTTTGGATTGATTTCTTTTTTCAAAAAGAAAACCATCGCACTACCTAAGGTTGTGCCGAGTAAGGGGATTAATAAGCTTAATACGATAATAATTGGTCTCATACCGGTAAGTATTGTATATAAATATGCCCTCTATAACAAGTTATATCTTTTTACTATTATTAAATATCTCTTCGTATGGGTTTTCTTTAGGATCAACATCAGAGAGTAAACATACTGCATGATGCATTCTTTTAGTTAAATCTATTCTTTGTTCACTTTCTGGAAGTGATTCATCTTTATATAAAGGTGTACCCACTGTTAAGGTAATCGCTACTTCTTGTTTAAAGATATGTTTTCTTATCCAAGAAGGTTTTCTAAAAGAGAAACCAATAGGTAACACTGGTTTATTAAGACGACACGCTAAAGAGGCTGCGCCTTTATGGAATGGTCTTATATATGGATAGCATTCCCACATACTACCTTCAGCGTATATTTGTAACCATCCTCCATCTTTTAGATATTGTTCCACGGCTTTATTACAGGCAACTTTACCATTTAAATCATTATCAGGAATAGGTATACCACCCACTAATCTCACTAGTGGTCCACTTTCTCCTCTGACATTAGGAGCCCAGACTAAAACATGTGTATGTCTAGGACGTAAGGCTTTCATAACAGCGATATAGTCCCACATATGGACATGATTAGATACCGTAATCGCACCATTTCTTAGTTCTTCCTTATATTTCTTTAGGTTTTTTCTACCTTTAATTCTTAGTCCCATATAGATAGGACAAATTGGAAAAACAATTAAGTTAAGTAATACACGTACCCACCATTTTTTAAATCTAAAGCCTTTAGAATTATTAAAATATGGATAGTTTTCATCAAAAACTGTTCCATCATTCTTTTTAACCACTAAATAGTGTTGGTCAGTATATTCTGGATAATTATATTTTGTGCTATGTGGATTATACATTAACTAGATTTTAGCATAAAAAGAAAGAAGCGGACAATTCCGCTTCCTTCTTTTGAACCGTTGTACCCATTACTGGATACCCAAGTTAAGCTCTATTGGCTGGTGGTGCTTCTTGTTAAAATGCGTTTTGAACTGAGTAGCGCATTAATGGCCAGCTTCCCTAAGTTATTTACTTTAGGGCTTTCATCCTCTTCGTCATGTCCGGTGCCGGGTTTACTCTGCCAAGCTTTAACGCAGATGCCGGTGACTATTGCTAGTCAGGTGGGATCGTACCGATAACCACTATTGCTAATGGTTCTTTGCTAGTGCAACCAGTTAACGACGGTTCTTTAATCCTTCGAGGTTCCCGAATCAGTTACGGGAAGTGGTTGACTGATCTAGTCTTAAGTTCTTTAGGCCTTTTCTTTGTAAGATTTCCATCTGGGTTCTCTTACTATCATCTCACGTTAGGTTGAGTAATGAGATTTAGGCTTTGCGGTTAGGTTTTCTCTAACTCGCTTTGTGTTTCCCTCTTTGTCTTGTGTCCGGCGGTGGTTTTACGCTGTTAAACTCTAACTCAGCGACCACTGAAGCAGTGAGGTTTGCCGTTTGGATTTCCCGAAGGATTTCCAGCCTTTGCGATCATTGACTGGGAACTTTAATCCCAGAGCCTTACTATCAACGTCGTTTTAGTGGTGATCGTCTTACTTTTAAGGCTAAGTTTTCGCCCATTCGCTCTCTGTGCCATTACTGACCAGTTAACTTATTTCAGGTTTTGAGTTGCTTTAGCCTGAATGTGGGGAGTTGATGGGTAATTGGCCTTCATCATCCTCTTCGATCTTGTCGGGCGGTGGTTTTACGCTGTCAAACTCTAATTCAGCATCCACTGTAGCAGGGAGGATTTGCCCTTGATTGATTACGAGAACCAATCTGCCAGTACAATCATTGATCCAGACCTTTTCTTTAATCCTGGAAACGCTTTAGCAACTTAGATACCTGCGTTGATTGATTTACCTGGTCTTAAGATATATAAGAATCTATCAATTCTTATTATCTTACCACTCAGTTTCCCGGGTGGGTTATTATAGTATGCACTTATTTAAAAATTATTGCAACACTTTTTTTAAAATTTTTTTAATTATTTTTTATATAATCTATTTTTCTTTGATTATATCTAACTTTTTTATTTAAAAAAATTTTAATATTATTTATTTTTATATATTTTTAACGATTTTTATCATTATTTTTCATTATTTATTATTAATTTATATTTTGTGAGCGCAGGAGTGTGTGGGTGCGGGCATATGCACGCACTCCTTTCTTAATATAAGAGCAAAAGAAAAGACCACCGAAGCAGCCTTTTCCAAGAGAGAAAGGAATTCGCTGATTATTTCAGCGTTGCGGATCCTAGTGCACTATAGACTAGACATCCACGTGAGGAATTTTTAAGGGTCGTCGAATAGCTTATGCTATTTGGGAATGCGACACTGTGACTTCCAGTAGATACACTATTAGAAGAGCAGAGTGTCTTGGTGACGTTGGAGCTAAGTGTCGGAGTCTTTTCCATACCACCAAAGATGATTAATGTGCCATCGCTGATACTGACGTTGCCGTCTGTATCTAAAGCTGCTGAACCGAAATTATTACCACCAGCATTACCTGGACCTTTAACTATTACAACACCACCGGATTGGGTGTATGTACCATTACTGTCGATACCATCGGTATCGCCATTTGTTGGAACTTCAACATCAAGTAAGCCACCACTGACATTAATTGCAGGATTTGATTTACCCTTAGTAGCGTTCATACCATCATCTGTGGCATAGACATATGTGGATCCACCACTGACATTGAAGATATTTGCTTCTAAGCCTTCATAGGCAGATTTAACATTTATTTCACCACCACTGATGGTCATGTTACCATCCGCGTGGATACCATCATCACTGGCTTCTAATGTCATAGAGCCACCACTAACAATGACGTTACCTAATGGAGAATCACCATTTTCAATCACACCATCATTATTTGCGTGTACTGCATCATCATAGGCTTTGATATCAATCGTGCCTTTTTTGACGTAGATTTCATTCTCTGCTTTAATACCTTTCGCGGAGACTTCTGCACCATTAGTGTTACCTGTTTGATAGTTACTCCAACTTGAAAAGTTGATTGTTTTATTATTTACAGAAATTGTGACCATATCATAAGCACTGTTGAAGGCTTTTGCGTCACTAGTAGCGTTATAGTTTTCTTGTGAATATTCACTGCCTTTATTAAAGCGATATAAGGTGAAACTTGTAACGCCTTCTGGTTTTTCCAATTGGTAGATGTAGTAGCTGCGGCTACCGCCTCCACCACCAGGGAAGCCACCACCACCAGGTTGTTGTCCACCTTCACTTTGTGTACCTTTATATGTGGCTGGATACCAATTACCGTTGATATAAGCAGCATAGTCATAATTACCATTTGAGTAGGTAGTTGAATTCATTCTGATATAGAAGTTAGTAGTACTGGTTGTAACAGTATCTCCTGTATAAGAAGAGTACTTATTTGTTTTCGCTACGACCACTGTTGGAACGGTTTCATCTAACTCATCAATAACAGCATTATAAGCTGCTTGAATAGCGTCACCCCATGAGTTAATTGTTAAGGTACCACCGTTTACGGTGACATTACCTTTTTGATTGCCTTTATTAGAGATGTCACTATTATCACTATGCAAGCCATCTCCACCACAAGAGATATCAATTGTGCCACTTGTTATAGTGACACTATCGTTTCCTTTAATACCATGCCCTGGAGCACTGATATTTAGTGTTTGTTTTTGAACTTTAACATCATCTTTACAGTGGACACCATTATAGTAAGTAGACTCAATATTTAAGGTACCAGTACCCTTTAGTTTTAAGTCGCCATTAGCGACATAAATCGCCCCTTTATATGATTCACCCACTAAGGATGTACGTTTATCTTTAACGTGGTTAACTGTGTTCTTTTTCGCGGAGATTTCAATACCTTCACAGTCCTCTACATAAATAGGTGCATTACTACCATTTTCAATAGTGACACCATTGAGTTCGACGACGATTGTTTTATCCGGAGCATTAACATAGATTTGCTTATAGTTTTGATTAATAGAGAAGGTATATTCATCTGCGGAAGAATCATATGTACCATTGCTTAATGTTTTATCAGTGATGGAATAGATACCTGTATCTGTTTCATCTGGTTTATATGGATCTTCATCTTCATCTTTAGCGATAACTGTTAAGACACATTGTGCAGTATGACCACCATCTTTAGTGGTTACTGTAATAACTGTGGTACCTTCTTTAATCGCGGTAACTGCACCATTATTAACGGTGGCGACACTGGTATTACTACTTGTCCAAGATACTTCTTTATTTAATGCAGTATCTGGAGTCACTGTCGCAGTTAAGACAACTGTTTTACCCGCTTGCATGGTTAAGGAATCATAGTTAAGAGAAACACCACTGACTTCAGTTTCACTGTAGCTATGACTTGGATTATTACTGTTTGATGGATTTACGATATTTCCGCAAGCGGAAATAGACATCGCTAAAAAGAGGGTACATGGTAATAAAAATAGTTTCTTATTTTTCATAACTTATTCCTCCTTTATAACGCTCTATCTTCTCCTACGAACGGTAAGATGGAAATTTCTAAATTACCATTCTTAGTTCTAAGTTCGTCAATGAATGCTTTTTCTTCTTTTTTATTCTTAAATTCAATCTTGTATGAAAGTTTAAACAAAGATCCCATACCAGTTGTTTTAACTTCAATGAGTTCATTATGTTTTAAATAACGGGCAAATGTGTCATCGAATACTTCTTTATATTCAAGAGATTCTGGAATGGTGATTTTAAGCATTTTTTCATCATCAAATCTTCTACCGTTAAAGAGATTAACGCTGGTAAGTAAGATGTATAAAATAGCGACAAAGGAAGCGAATATCGCTGCGAAAGCGACATAACCTAGGCCACAAACTAGGCCAATTGCGATACCCGCGAATAATAACAATAATTCTTCCGCTTTTGCGTTAGCGCTTCTAAATCTTACTAAGCCTAAAGCTACAGCGATTGTGGCAATTCTAACTGCGCCGGAAGTTGTATCATCTAAGAAGATTGAAACCATTGATACAACTGCAGCTACAATCATTGGCATAATCGCACTGGTAATAAAGAAACTCTTAGTGCCTTTCATTTTTAATGAAATGACTAAAGTAAATAACATTGAGATAGTAAAGGCAATCGCCACAATAATTAAAGCGACAACGACTTTATCGACATTACTAAGCATGTTGAATAACGAGTTCATGGGCGAGTCTCCTTTCTTGTTGATATGTTTGTTTCGCGGTCATTAAACGATAGGCCGCTCCAACTTTTGAAAAACTTGTTTTATAGATTTTGTTTTCACTTAAGATTTTGACTAACCATAGAGGTAGTTCTTGTTGCACTTTGATTTCTAAAACAGCACTACCAGGTGGTAAAAGTAATTCACCTTCCATATTAGTGTGGAGATTTAAATCATGAGTGCGGTATCTAGGGGATTCATCAATTGTTAATCTAATGTTCCCATCTACTTCCGCGTAGGAAGTCCTATCATAAATTACCATTATCTTTGGTTCCAAATTTTGATAATGGTCACGGAAGTAGATGAGTTCAGAAGATACTTGGTCATCCTTGTTGTGCATGGCTGAATTCTTATTAAGGAAAGAAACCGCAGTATCTTCGTTTAAACTAATTCTTCTTTTATACACAAGGCCTTCAACTTTTCTTTTAAGTTCTAAATAGACTTGGTGATTATCATTAGCTAAGCCATAAGATCTTAATCTAATCTTTTCTTTATATAGAGGTTTTTCTAATGAGGTCCTGATTAAATAATAATCAGGAGTGTCATAGTAAATAGAGGCAATAGATGTTTTACCGTATTGATCAACTTCCATATGACCAGCTAAGGCATTCTTAAAAGCCACTAATTGGTCCTTAGTGAGGATGAACTTCATTTCAATACGTTGCATCATTGTAACAGCGTCCATTTAAGCCTTCCTTTTCTATAGACAAAAGAGTGGTTAATAAAAATCTTCCTAGCTCTTTGTCTAACTTAAGCATAGGAAGATAAACTTAAATGAAATTAAAGTTAAAAAGTATTTTTATAAAGTAATGTTGAAGTAAATCTTACCGTCTTTAACAGAAACATTAACTTTGCCTTTATGTAATTCAATGATTTCTTTAGCGATACTTAAGCCAATACCAGAACCTTCTTTAGAAGAAGATTTTGGACTTCTATAGAATCTTTCAAATAATTGATTAGTGTCCATTTCATCATCTTCAATATCATTAGAGAAGATAATATCTACTTTCTTATTAATATTCTTTCTCACTATTAAGGTGACTTCACCTTTATTCTTCGCGTATTTCAAAGCGTTATCTAAGAAGATATAGAATAATTCATTAATTAAATATTTATTAGCCCTGATATCAATACCTAGACCAACTTCATGTTTAAATGTGAGTTCCCTATTTTTATAAGTAGGAGCGAAGGCTTCAATAGATTCATCCGCAAGTTGGGTTAAAGAGAAGGTCGCAAAAGGATAGTTATCTAAATTATCCTCATCAAGTCTAGAGAGAGTCACTAGTTGTTTAGTCATAGTGTTAAGTCTTAAAACTTGGTCATGAATAGATTCAGTCCATTCGGTCTTGCCGTGATCCATTTCAATAAGTTCTAAGTCAGTAGAAATAATTGTTAAAGGTGTCTTTAATTCATGTGATGCATTAGTGATGAATGCTTTTTGTTTCTTATATGATTCTTCACTAGTTCTAAAGACTAACTTACTAGATAAAATGATTAAAAGAGCTAAGACGGTATATGAAATTGCGGCGATTACCATAGAACTCATAAAGAAGTTATTAAAGTTATGATATCTTTCTGAAGTATCTAAGAACGCGACGAATGTTAATTTGATTTCAATCTCTTCTGTAACTGTTTGAGGACCTTCTGGACCATATTCCCAACCAGTCACTCTTTCAACAGTATCATCAGTATCAACGCGTTTAAAACGAAGTTGACCAACAGAGCCTTCTGTTTCACCAGAGGCATATATCTTCATAGACATTAACTGACGTAATTCAACATCACTATCACCTGGCGCGATATGTGTATAGTCATAATATTCAATAGAACCAGATTCATCAAAAACAGTGATGAAGTATTGTTCATTTAAATCTTGGTTTCTTCTACCTGGATCTTGTGGGCCCACGCCACCTTGACCACCACCATATTGACCTCCACCATATTGGCCACCCCAATTACCAGAATAAGACATCAATCTAGATTGATGACCATATTCAATAACGCTATCTAATGATTCTTTTGTTTCTCTTTCCACTTTTATGTAGTTAGAGACATTAATCGCCGCGATTGTCGCGCTTAAAACAAAAAGAATCGATACTAAGGCCGCCAAGATAAAACGTAAGCGAAGTTTTCTAATCATTGTTATACTCCAAGTAATAACCTTGGTAACGAATAGATTTAATCTTAACCTTGGAGTTAATACTATCTAATTTCTTTCTTAAATAGGATATAAACACCCACACGTTCTCACTCGTGCTATAGGATTCAATATCCCAAACGTTTTTGCTAATGGTGTCTTGTGACACTACATTACCATTAGCCTTCATGAGTAAAGTCATGATTTGTAATTCTTTATTCATTAAAGTGACTTTATTATCACTATTGATTAAGCAGCAGTTATTAGTGTCCAACACTAAATCACCAAACGCTAATTTGGTTTCTTCTTCATAGGTTGGTTGACGACGAAGTAACGCTCTGATACGAGCTAAAAGTTCATCTACGACAAATGGCTTTGGTAAATAATCATCCGCACCTAAATCAAGACCATGTATCTTATCTTCTGTCGTGGACTTAGCGGTTAACATGATGATTGGAGTGTCAATTTTATTAATTCTTACTCTTTTTAAAACATCTAAACCATTAATCTTTGGAAGCATGATATCAAGGATGATGACATCGTAATGATATTGATCAATATATAAAAGAGCTTCTTCACCATCAAAAGCACTGTCAACGATATAAGAATTACGTTTAAGAACAGTGGTTAAAGCTTTATTTAGTTGAATAGAGTCTTCTACTAAAAGTAATTTCATACTTAAAAACTATATTTAATACCTTAAATAAACCTTAAATCATATTCTTGCCACTATCAATAATTATTTATAATTATCGAGCATTTAAGGTTCAAGAAACTAGAATAAAGCAGAGATGATTTTAAGGACAGAGCAGATACTCTTTTTAATACCTCTAAACTTATAGTCTTGTGGGACTTTTTCACTGATTTCGATCATGTGTTCAAAGTCCTTAGTAATATCATCCATGCATGGACACTTATAAAGAATCGCGCCACATTCAAAGTGATGCACAAGGCTCCTAAAATCAAAGTTAATTGTACCCACGAATCCTAATTCATTATCCGCGATTGCGGTCTTCATATGATTAAAGCCTGGTCTATATAAGTAGATGTTAACGCCTGCGTCTAATAGATATCTAAAATTAGATTTAGCCATCCAGTACACTACTGGTTTATCAGGCATACCTGGAACGATAAGATTAACTTCTACACCTCTTAAAGCTGCACTTCTTAAAGCATCTAATAAGCTATAAGTAGGCACTAAGTATGGAGTGGAGATATATACCTTCTTTTGAGCGTAATTAAGAATATTGATATATGTTTGTTCGCCTAAAAGGGCACTGACATAATCACCAGGACCATCACCAAACGGCATCACGTATCCACTATCTTCATATTTTGGATATTCATAGTTCATCCATTTGTTATAGTCAGAGATATGACCAACGACTAAGTTAAGGTTTTGTAAGAAAACTGCGATAAGGTTATTAATTGCACTGCCTTCAATCTTAATCATGGTGTCTTTCCAATAACCAAATCTATTAATCTTATTCGCGTATTCATCCGCTAAGTTCATACCACCGGTAAAGGCCATTTGATGGTCAATAATGACAATCTTTCTATGGTCACGGTTATTATAAACACCAGATAAGATTGGTCTAAATGGGTGGAACTTATAACATTTAATACCATGTTTACCTAAGATCTTTGGTGTTCTAGCACTGATAGTGCCACCACAACCCATATCATCATAGATGATACGTACTTCAACACCTTCGCTAGCTTTTTGGATTAAGATATTTTGTACTTCAGTCCATAACTCACCATCAGCAATGATAAAGAATTCCATAAAGATAAACTCTTTAGCGAGCTTTAAAGATTCAATTAATTCAGGGAAGAATTCTTCACCTGTAGCATAGTATTTCACTCTGTTATTAGGGTGAACACCTAACTTAGTGATGTTATTGATATATCTAAAAGCATTAACTGCGGTACCTAATTCTTCTCTATATTCTTTCTTAGCGTTTTCATCTAATTGGAAGTGTTTGTTATATTCTTCCGTTGTGGTTTTAATAATTCTTTTATCACGTTTATTCAAACCATGATTACCGAAGATTAAGAAAATAATGGAAGTGAATAATGGTAATAGAAGCATACCCACAATCCAAGGAATCTTGAATTCGGGATCTTCATGTTTATTAACAATTCTAAAGAAGATTAATACAGCAATAACGAAAACCGCTAAGCGGAGAGGATAATAGACTAAAGCAACAATGTCTTTAGCCATCTCATTAGTGAAATTAGGATCGTTATTGATAAGAGTAATAACATCATCAAGGTAGAACTGAATAAAAACGATAATACCTAATTCTATTAATAGAATTAATAAGACTAGAAAGTATCCAGAGAATAGGTTTCTAAAAAACTTTTTCATAGTGTCTCCTCCTTGATTGATGATACGTATATGTTAGCACAATTGTGCTATTTTTTATAATTTCTATTGCTTTATAAATAAAAAAGCCTATGATAGTCGCTTGTATGATTGCCACTATCATTATTTCTGTTATTACATTCCTAGGAATCACACTATCAACACTATTCTTCCCAAGAATCAAACTAGGGAAGATTTCTTTAGATACCTATTGGTTGATTGCTTTATTAGGAGCCATCATCTTAGTGATTACTACATTATGCCCAATTAAAGAGATTGGTGCTTCTTGGACTAGTAGTGCCGCGATTAATCCACTTAAGATATTAGTTCTATTCTTTTCGATGACCATTCTCTCTATTTTCTTAGATGAAGTTGGTCTATTTAGATTCTTAGCGTGCTTTGCCGTTAAACATGCGAAGAATAGTCAAACCGCCTTATTCTTTATTCTCTACTTCTTAGTAGCGTTCCTTACAGTATTTACATCTAACGATATTGTGATATTAACTTTCACACCATTTATTTGTTTCTTCTGTAAGAGAACTAAGATTTCCCCTATTCCATTTTTAATCGCTGAATTTACTGCGGCAAATACTTGGTCAATGATGTTTGTGATTGGTAATCCTACTAATATCTATTTAGCGACTTCTGCGAATATTACCTTTATTGATTATTTCAAAGTGATGGCAATACCAACGCTATGTGCTGGCATAGTAGAAACAGTTATCATTTATTTCATCTTCCGTAAGAAACTTGGACAAGTATTAAGCTGTGAAAACTGTGAAGCAGTCCACATTGAAAGTAAGTTTGATTTGATTGTGGGTGTTGGTCACTTATTAGTGTGCCTTATCTTCCTTATCATCTCTCCATATATTCATTTAGATATGTGGCTCATATCTTTGATATGTGCTTCTTCATTATTAGTGTTTGTTGTTATTACTAGATTAGTTAGAAAAACACAGTGGCATTATTTAACAAATCCACTTAAAAGATTACCTTATCAATTAATCCCATTTGTCTTATCAATGAGTATTATTGTTATCGCCCTTCACTATCAAGGTGTAGCAGAGAAAATTGGTGAATTATTGAATACCGTATCGCCTATCTTATCTTATGGTGCTTCTTCCTTCTTAATGGCCAATATGGTAAATAATATTCCAATGTCTATTCTTTATGCAGATGTCCCATTAGCCTTAAACGGACAATCATATTATCAAGCAATATACGCGACGATTATTGGTAGTAACATTGGTGCCTTCTTAACACCAGTTGGTGCTTTAGCGGGTATTATGTTCCAAGGCCTATTATCAAAATACGAAGTTAAGTTTACATTTAAAGACTTTGTTAAATATGGATCAATTATTAGTGTGCCTGTTATAAGTGCGGCTTTATTAGCGTTATTCTTAATGATTCACTAAGCTTCGTAAGCTTTGAATCTTTTAAACATATAAATAGGCACCATGATCATTAATATGCCAATGATAAGTGGGAAATAACTGTTAAGTAATTTCATAAATGGTATATCACGATAATGTGGTATGACCTTATATAAGAATTCTTGAATGATGACAGCATCCGCTAAAGCGGAAACAAATGTCATCTCTTTAATACCAATAACCATGATATCGTTCTTTTCTAATGCACCTTTTAAGTTGATAATTGATAAAACAAACATCAAGATGACAAAGGCAATGAATATATAGCTAACAATATCTTTGAAGTCATGTTTACTAGTGGTATCAATGCCACCTACCTTGAGAACGGCGAATAATAAGAAGAGAACAGCGAACGCTAAAGCGAGAACCATCATAAAGAAGTACGATTTCTTTTTAGCTTTTCTATCAGCGTTCATATCTTTCCAGAAAATAAACTTACAAGCACAGACTACTGCGGTGGATAATGAGGCAATAATTAAAATCATGGAGTTAGAAATAACACCTAAGCCAATCTTATAAAGAAAAGACACTAAAGAGATGATAGCCATAAGTAAGGCAATCTTCTTAGGAGTGATTAATTTCTTAATCTTACTAGGTTTCTTCTTTTTCTTTTCTTTAGCCATAATGTCCCTTATTTATATTGTGATGAATATAAGGAATAGTAGAATCCTTGTTTCTTCATTAATTCTTGGTGGTTACCTGTTTCCACGATAGCACCATCTTTCATTACTATAATGATATCTGCTTTTTCAATTGTTGATAATCTATGAGCGATAACAATTGATGTTTTATCTTTCATCATATAGTCAAAAGCGTCAGTGATGAGCTTTTCACTACGAGTGTCGATATTAGAAGTAGCTTCATCTAATATCACTAGTTCTGGATTAAGGAGCATGATTCTAGCAATCGCAATCATTTGTCTTTGACCTTCAGATAAGCCATGTCTATTACTGACTTTAGTCATATAGCCATTAGGTAAAGTATTAATAAAGATATCAGCGTGTGCTTTTTTCGCTGCTTCTTTTACTTCTTCTTCACTAGCATCTTTCTTATAGTAACGGATGTTATCTAAGATAGTACCGCTGAAGATCCAGGTATCTTGAAGAACCATACCAACATGGCTTCTTAAAGATTCTTTTTTAATATCTAAGTAGGATTGGTTATTGATGTTAATAAGACCACTGTTAGGATCATAGAAACGCATGAGTAAATTAATGAGTGTTGTTTTGCCTGCGCCTGTAGGACCAACAATCGCCACTTTCTGACCTTTCTTTATTTCTAAATTAAAGTTTTCAATTAACTCTCTGTCAGTGTCATAGCTAAACGACATATCTTTAAATTCAATACTATCGATACTTTCAATAGAGGTTTCTCCTTTATTGATATCATCTTCGATATTTAAGAAGTCATTTATTCTTCTAAGTGAGGCTTTCGCATTTTCAAATTCTGAGACAACATTAGAGATTTCGTTGAATGGTTTTGAGTACTGATTTGTGTATGATAAGAAACTTGATAAACGACCAATAGACATCACCGCGAACAATGTTGCAAGCTCGTTATTATAGCCAAGCATAATGATGCCAGCGACACCGATAATGACATAAATAATGTTATTTACTAATCTTGTGCTTGGATTAACCCAAGAAGCTGAAAACTGCGCAATTCTCCCTTCTTTTTTAAGTTTTTCATTTATTTCATTAAAATCGCGAATTGCAGCATTTTCATAGTTCAAAGACTGCACAATATCGATGTTATTGAGCGTTTCTAGGGAGGATGCGGACAGGTTTGCTTGTAATTGGCTCTGCTTTTTATAGTGTTTATAAGAGAAGCTAGAAACAATCTTCGCCATAAACATGCTTAATGGGGTGAGAATGATAACACCTAACGCTAAAATCCAGTTCACCATCAACATCATGATGATGGTAATAATGACAGTAAAGATACCTTGCATCAAGGTTTTAAATATTGCGAATAAACCTGCGGCAAAATTCTCCATATCTCTAATTTCAAGTTGGACAATATCGCCGTGTCTCTTATTATCAAAATCCTTTAACGAAATAGCGTTGATCTTGTTATAGACATCGTCTCTTGCTTTCTTAATTACCTTTTGAGAAACATTCATCACGATGACTTCAAAGAAATAGGCAAATACTACACCTATAACGATTAGGCCTAGAGCCACAAAGACATAGACATTAAATAACTGATGATCATTATCTTTAGAGGCGTCTAGTGCTTTACCTAATAAGAAAGGTTGAGCGATTTGAGAAACCACAAAGAGTAAAGAAAAGACCAACGCAATCACGAGTGATTTACGCATTGGCTTTAGATAGTTAAAAAGTCTTTGCTTACTAGTCATCTTATTCCTTTCTAATTTGTGTTTCGTAGATTTCTTTATAGATTGGACAGTTAACTAATAAGTCTTTGTGTTTACCTTGACCCACGACTTGTCCACCTTCTAAAACTAAAATATAGTCAGCGTGTTGAATCGTTGACACTCTTTGAGAAACAATGACTTTAGTCATATCCTTAAAACTATTAATTGTTTCTCTAATACGTTTATCCGTTAATAAATCTAACGCTGATGTAGCGTCATCTAAGATTAATATTTCAGGCTTTCTAATTAACGCTCTAGCGATACACAGTCTTTGTCTTTGACCACCAGAAAAGTTAAGGCCACCTTCGTTTACTTCGTGGTTAATACCATCTTCATATTTGCCAACAAATTCATAAGCTTGAGCCTGTTTTAAAGCATTAATGATATCTTCATCAGAGGCATTAGGATTACTCATTAAGAAGTTAGACTTAATTGTGCCTTTAAATAACGATGACTTTTGATTAACCAAACCAATACTATTTCTTAATTCGTTTAAGTTATAGTTCTTTAAAGAAACACCTTTATATAGAACTTCGCCCTTAGAGGCATCGTAGAATCTTTCAATTAAGTTAATGACTGTGGATTTACCACTACCGGTACCACCAATAACACCAAAAGTTTCACCTTTTCTAATTTGGAAGTCTAAATCATTTAAGAAATAGTTTTCATCATCCATAAATGAGAAAGATACATGATCAAATCTAATTAGAGGGGCATTATTGTCGAGCACATACTCTTTATTTTCATTAACGATAGATGGTTCTATTGAGAGCACACTATCAATTCTTTTACGGGATACACTAGCCTTAACAACTTCGATAATAACCATGGAGAATTGGACCACTACAAAGAAGATCTGTGCTAGATAAGACATCTCTGCGATGATTGTGCTAGCGATTAATGTATTGTTCTCACTGAATAGACTATTTTGTAGTAACAAGATAATGACAATTAAGACAATTGAGGTAATCGCAAATGTTAATGGATTAATTAATGAGTTAATGCGATTAACTTTAATAGCCTTATCTTGATAAGCGTTTGTCTTAATGGAGAATTCATTATTCTCTCTTTCTTGTTGGTTAGACGCTCTAACGACTCTTGCACCATCAGTAGTTTCACTCGTCTTATTATTTAAGTCATCTAAATCATTTTGGATTTCAACATAACCTTTAGATGATTTTCTTAAGACTAAAAAGTTCACTAAGAATAATAATGGGACAATCGCAGTAAAGGCTAAGCCCACTCGCCAGTCTAAAATAAACGACATCACTAATGAACCAATTAAGATGAATGGAGCGCGTACCACTAATCTAACGAATAAAAGGACACCATGTTGCAATTGATAAGTATCGCTATTAATAACGGTTAATAACTTAGCGTTACTAACTTGTTCTCTTTCCTTTTTAGAGAGTTTGAGCATCTTTTGATATAAGGATTCTCTAACTTCAGTGCCCACCGCCACTGATGATACCGCAGCGATGTATTGACTAATCATGGTTAAGCCATAACCAACAATACCCATAATTAAGATGATAAGACCGCCCACTAAAGCGTCACTAATAGTGTTACTAGAATTATTAAAAACTCTAATGAATGAAGCGATAGAAGATGAGATTTTATTAGGGATGTTATCAGGATTACCATATTGGTTTAAATCAATAATGGCTTTCATGAATAAAGGGATAAGTAAATCAAATATTGCTTCAATGATTTTAATAAATGGTCCTAGAGCAATACTTAAGATGTTATGTTTATATGATTCAGATACCTTTTTAATCATCAAATACTATATTACCATTTAATAGCAACAAAGTGGCTATTATAAAATTTATAATCGTAAAAGTTGAATGTCATTCACTTTTTGTTTTATAATAGCGGCATGAAATTTGGAATTTTAGTTAAAAAAGTTAGACAAAGATACAACCTAACACAAAAAGAATTAGCAGACGCTCTTGGCTATTCACATAAGTCCATGATTAGCAAAATTGAAAAGGGTGAATCTGAAATGAGCTACGATAAGGCTGTTCTTCTCGTAGAAAAGTTTGGACTTAACGCAAACGAATTATTTTTCGAAATCAATGAAGCACCTTCTTTAGAAGGACGTGATAAGAAAATCGTTACCATCCAAGATATTTCTTGCTATGGACAATGCTCTATCACAGTAGCGCTTCCTATCTTAAGTGCCTGTGGTTATGAAACCGCAATCTTACCAACATCTATTCTTTCCACTCATACATCAGGTTTCCATGGATTTGAGTATAAAGATATGGATGAGGAATTAGATAAGTTCCTTAAACACTGGGATAGAGAACATTTAGGATTTGACGCTATCTATACTGGTTACTTAGGAAGTGTTTCCCTTGTGGATTTCACTTTAAGAGCCATCAAACAACTAAAGAAAGAAAACTCTCTTGTTATCGTTGATCCGGCGATGGGTGATAAAGGTAAATTATATCCAGCATTTAATAATGAATACGCATTAAAAATGCGTGAACTCATCAAAGTAGCGGATGTAATCTTACCAAATATTACTGAAGCTGCTTTCTTAAGTGGTATCCCATATAAAGAAAAATACGATAAAGAATATATTGAAAGCTTACTAAAAGGATTGAGTAAGTACACTACCGCTAAAATCATCCTTACCGATGTTTCATTCCAAAAGAATGCTACTGGTGTTTATATCTTTGATAATGGTTATACCCAATACTATAAGCACCGTAAAATCGGTGAAGGATTTCATGGTACAGGCGATATCTTCTCTTCTACCTTCGTCGCCTCTTATTTAAAGAACCATGAATTATATTTATCTACGAAAATAGCCGCAGATTATGTCTATCGATGTATTAACTACACCCAAGGTGATAAAGATCACTGGTATGGTGTAAAATTCGAACCACTATTAAACGGTTTAGTTAACAAACTAAATGACATCGAAAGGACAAATACAAAAATGATTTATAAACATATTGATGAAAAGGTTGGCAAAACTCCTTTAGTCGAACTCACAAATTACGAAAGAAACAACAAATTAAACGCTAGAATTATTGCTAAAGTCGAATATTTCAACCCAGCAGGTTCTGTCAAAGACAGAATTGCTAAAGCAATGATTGATAAAGCAGAAAAAGATGGCTTAATTAATAAGAACACTGTCTTAATCGAACCAACAAGTGGTAATACCGGTATCGGTTTAGCTATGGTTGCAGCATCTCGTGGTTATCGTTTAATCATCACAATGCCTGAAACCATGTCTATTGAAAGAAGAAATCTTTTAAAAGCCTATGGCGCGGAACTCGTACTTACAGATGGTAAGTTAGGCATGAAAGGCGCTATCGCAAAAGCAGAAGAATTACATAAACAATATTCTAATAGCTTCATTCCAAGCCAATTCACTAACCCTGCTAATCCAAATGCCCACTACTTAACAACTGGTCCAGAAATCTTTGAAGAATTAAGTGGTCGTATTGATATCTTCGTAGCAGGCGTAGGTACAGGTGGCACTGTCTCTGGTGTTGGCAAATATTTAAAAGAACAAAATCCAGATATTAAGATTGTCGCTGTTGAACCAGAATCTTCCCCAGTCTTATCTAAAGGCACACCTGGTCCACATAAGATTCAAGGTATTGGTGCGGGTTTTGTTCCTCAAACACTTAATACTGAAATCTATGATGAGATTATTACTGTTTCTAACGAAGATGCTTTCGCTACTGGTAGAGCATTAGCGAGAAAAGAAGGCTTACTCGTTGGTATCTCTAGTGGCGCAGCTGTTAAAGCGGCAACAATCCTTGCGCAAAGAAAAGAAAATCAAAGCAAAACTATCGTGGTTCTCTTACCAGATACTGGTGAAAGATACTTATCCACAGATATGTTCAAAGAAGAATAGGAACAATAAAAAGCAAAGGAGACGGGCATCAATTACGTCTCCTTTTTGTTTGCTTTTTTATTCCTTTTTTGTTTTAATGGTTTTGCCGGATTCGCTATTATTGCGACTATTGATAGTCTGCAGGTCTCCGGTTTTTTATTTCTTTGGATTAGCGTTTTTGTTTAAACATTTGCACATACTCTTATAAGCAGCATCATCACCCACCAAACGAATCATGTTGTCGATACTTCTTGTTTGAACTGATCCGTTTTCATAACGAGTGATATCTTTTTCTCCAATATCGAGGAACTTAGCAAGTTGTCTTTGGCTCATACCTCTTTTAGTTCTTATTTCTTTAATCTCGTAAGTTGTTAATAGGCCCACTTTCTTTTTATATGCATCATAGATGCTTATATCGTTTTCTCTTTCAACTTCATTAGATGAAAGCCAAGCGCCGCATTTCTTACAGACAAGATGAAAAGATGGAGCGGCTACTTTAACGCCAGCAACAATGTGTTCGGTTTCACCATCAACAATGTAGCCTGGCACCACTTCTTGTTCTTCAGGACAATAGCCCATATATTCTTTGTTTTTGTCAAACATACATAATTGCCTCACTTTAATTCACTATAACAATTATATGCTAATGGTATCATTTGATACTAGTATGTTTTAATTCGTTTGCTTTTTTTATTATTATTTGTTTTAATGTTTTTGCCGGGGCAATTATTATTCACGACAACAGTCTGTGATCGACCGGCTTTTTTTATTTCTGGATAACTCACATCTACATGAGGCTTTAGTTCTAATTTAAATGGGCTAAAATTTGTCTTCTTATCCTTTTCCTCTTTTTTAACAATATAAGTCGGTTTATCTCCCCCTGTTTTAAGGGGATTTTTCTTTTTCCAGTTCTTCCTTCCTCCTGATGTTTTGGAATGGGTTACACGATGGAAGACATATTTGTTCCCTTCTTCATCCACAATGTAGGCTGGATGCCCGTTTCTAAAATAGATTCTGAAATGTCTTTCAAAAGTGTTTTTATTACTCTTCATATAAAAAACCTCCTATTAATTAAATAGGGGGCTTTTTTCAATTTTGTCCGATAAAATTTAGAATTTCTTCTTCAAAGTGACAATATTCTTATGATTGATATAGTCATAGGCATATTCGCTCATCAATTTCTTAACGATTAAGATGCCTAGACCACCTTCTTTACGTTTAGATATATTGCCTTCAAGTGGCTTGTTATCCACGGAGAATGGATCAAATCTTTCCGCTCTATCGATGATAGTCATAACGAGTTCGTTTTGATCAACGTTATAAAGCAACCTGATAAAGATATCATCGGTGAATTCAGCGTAGCCATACTTAATGATATTAGATAACATTTCATCCGCGACCACGCATAAGTTATTAGTGAAGCCTTCTTCAATCTTCATTTCTTGTGCGAATTCACTTATTAAGGCAATCATCTTTGGAAGGTTTTCTTTTTCGCCTTTAAAGATTTGTTCTTTATATAAGTATTTATCACCATGATACTTCATTGTGATATAGGTCATATCATCCGCTTGATCTTCACCATCAACGAATCTTTCAATATCGTCTTTTAAAGTGTGATGTAATTCTAATAAGCAAGAATACATTTTGTTATTAAAAACGCCTAATAAACGGTCTTCACCATAGAATAAACCTTTAGAGTTACGAGCCTCTGTTATACCATCGGTATAAAGAGTTAAAGTATCACCATTTTTAAGATGATATGTCTCATTAGTGACGAACACCTCTTTAAGTGGTCCTAAAACAAAGCCTGGTTTACATTTTAAGAACTTGTAGTTTTGTTTTTGACCCACGACAGGAGGATTATGTCCTGCATTAGCGAACTGCATCTCACCTGTTTTAGTGTTTATCACCGCGTAGAAGCAAGTTACAAACATATTAGAGTCATTACCTTTATTAATGATTCTATTCACTTCTCTAAGGACTTCTTCTGGTGTTTTATCAATAGAGACACAGTTTCTAAAGCAAGTAATAGTTTTCATCATAAACATCGCCGCTGGAATACCTTTACCAGAAACATCAGCGATAACTAAAGCAATATGATCATTATCAAGTAGGAAGTAGTCATAGAAGTCACCACCAACACTCTTCGCAGCTTTTAGTTCCGCTTGGATTTCAACATCTTCACTAGTGACGAATTCAGTTGGTAATGTCGCCATTTGAATATCTTTAGCGACGTCTAATTCTGTCTTAGTCTTTTCTTGTTCACTATTAACGTGAATTTCAGTGATTAATAACTTATATGTACGCACATTAAGAGAATTACAAACCACAAAGATTAATGTTAAGAGCAAAGCTCTTGGTAAATAGCTATATACAAAGGCTTGCAAGTATCTATTTTGGCCATTAACTAATTGCTCATGTAATAAGTCAAAACGTTCCTTAATACCAAATACTTCTACTGGATCACCATTCACCACTTCTTTGACGCCTAAGATATTCGCATCATATTCACCAACGAATAAGGAGAAGAATAAACAAATAAGCATTAAGCCAGAGGCCACACCAAAGGTGATTCTACCTAACTTAGGATTATAGTAATGGTTAGTCATGATAATGCATAACGCCCAAGCGATAAATGAATTCCTTGGGAGCATGACATTAAGCGCCGCGATAACAAGGACGAAAGAGAACACCACGAAGTATTTATAATTTGGTTTTCTTAAGATGTGTTTGAAACGGAAATTATATAGTAAAGGTGTTAAAAGAATAATGATACTAATTGGGAAGAGGATATTAATTAACGGCATGATTTGCTTAGAGGCATAGAAAGCGCCTGTCATATAGCAAATCCAAACCGCTAATAAAAGGACACCACCAAAGGCGTTAGCAAAGCCCATCTGCCTATTAGCGTCAGCTTCGTTATCGTAATATGCTTCTAGATATTTATTTCTTTCAAATTCTGTCATATTAGATTCCTAAATCAACATCGTTATATTTATCAAGTAAGGCTAATAGTCTTTCCTTGCAACCATTTAATCTTTGAGTGTTTTCTTTTTGGTTAGTTAATGTCCACCACACCATATGGATATAGCAGACTAAAGCAATCTTATCTTTGATAGTTTCATCTTCTTTACCAAAGTATAGTCTAATAACATCGTTATATAACTTAGTGCAGTAATCCGAACTTAAACCAAAGAACTGCTCATTATTGCCTGGACTATCTTCTTCAAAAGCAACATATGGGCAGCGTAAATTCGCTAATTCAAAGATTGGATGACCAACGGAAAGGGTATCCATATCAATTAATAAGAAGTCTTCACCTTGAACCATGATGTTTTTAAAGTGACAATCACCATGGACAAAGGTACTTCTTTCAGGAATGCTTTTAATAATCTCTAAAGCCTTTTGATAATGGGCATCGTCCACTAATGTTTTAAGAGCGTTAACTTTTTCGATAAAGAACTTCTTAATGGATGGCACTGCTGGATCAAAACATTCAGTGCTATTAATCTTCTTTAATAAGTCGACATATTTATTTAATAGTTCGTCATACTTTTCTGGATATTTAGCAAAAGCATTCTTTAAGGAGATACAATCGAGCATTTCAAAACGCACACCTAACTTATCTTTAACTTTAACGATATCAAAAGATATCGCTGTTGGAATGCCTAAGACAAATGCTTGTTTAGCGAGTTTTAATTCTCTTTCAATTTGTTTCTCGTCACTAGTTCTATTGAAGACCTTAATAATTGTGTCTTTATCAATACGGTAGACCGTGGAGAAGAAACCTTCACCAATGATTTCCGCTCCATCAACGGACATCTCTTTAATAGCCTTTTTGACATCCATGATGTTAGTGAAACCAGTCATTTGTAAAACATCATAAACATCAAGTCCGGCGTTTATGACATGGGTATCATCATATTTTTGTTTTAATTTCAAAACAATACGGAGACCCGCACTAGAGATGTATTGAAGTTTAGCAAAATCTAAATTTAATGTTTGAAACTTATTAGCGCTGACAACGTCATCAATTTCTTTTTCAACAGAATCAGAATTATAGGAGTTGAGTTCTCCTTCGAAAAATAAGGTTAGTAAATTATTGGAAAGATCAAAACGCATATAGTATCTCCCTTATATGTATTTCTTTGCTTATATTATAACGGGATATACGTGGGCGCGCTATTTATTTATACTGCTAACTCCATCGCGGCATCATAGATATTCTTACCGTCGTTTTGATTGATTGAGTAAAACTCAGAGTATGTATGCTCTAAATCATAATTATCCGTTACTGTATCAATCATCCAAACAACAGAATAGTCATCTGAAATATTGAAGATAATATCACTATAGCCATATGAATCATCGTATTTTGAGGCATGAGCAGAAAAAGAAAGATAGTTAAAATGTGTTTGGTTAGCTTTTGCGTAAGAAGCATTCGCCACCAAATCTATGAGATTGCTGTCACCTTCTACTTTGTAAGCAAGGCGATTAATATATGCACTAAATTTGGCGTCTTCATCCGCTCTTAAGATACTGACAAAATTTTCAATCTTGAGATCTTCTCTAGCATTGCTTTCGCATACTTTCTCAAGTTCAATACGTTCTTTGGTGTAAGCTTCTACTTCAGTGCAGATTGCCTCTGCACTATCTTTATCGATCTTGTAATAGAAAGGATATACTCTTTTGCCTGTTAAAACAGTGAGCAATACTTCACCGTTTTCATAAATTGTTAAGCCACCTCTATTAACTGTCACTCCTTCATAGTATGGAGTAATAACTGTGTAAGAAACATACTTATAATCGGGTGATGGCTCAAATTGTTTGCTTTTCTTATAAGTTTGCTTTTTGAGTAATTCACAAATTAGTTTTTTGTTATCACGTACTTCGCCTGAGTATTTCTCGTTAATATGTTCAGAACAGCAAACAGTGGGATAATATGAAATTTCCCCAATTCCAAGCATTTCTAAAGGAGTATCCCAATCTTTAACATCAGCTTCTGTGATACCTTCAATAACGTGGCAGCCTGAAAGCGATGCTGTTCCTAGTAAGATGGCTAATAACATTGCTTTCATTTTCATAATCTTATTCCTCGCTACTTGTCGATGGGTTTGAACTACTATTACCAAATGGATTCTTTGGTGCGCTGAGTTCATATGCTTTATTTAAAATGGCGTTTAAAGAATCTTCATCAATGATTTTATCATCATCATATTTATAGCTTCTACCATATTTATCGTGTGTCTCAAAAGTAACGTGCACAATTCTTGCGTTTTTATGTATTTCAATTTTCCATTCGTTGCCTTTAATAAATAAATGATTGTTAGAATCATATTTATCGATGTAAGTATTATGATTGCTTTCGCTATATGTAGCGTTTTTAAGAGAGGTATAGATTGAGCCATCATCTCTAAATGTGAAGCGATAATATCGTGGATCTTCTTCATCGGTTAAAAATGAAAATTCTAAATCCACTCTCTCTTCTTCTTTCATCTTTTCAATGACTGTAAAGATAGTCATATCTTCGATCATTTGATTATATTCAGCTTCAACACGATCTCTTTCTTCTTGTTCTCTTTTCTTGTTTTCAATTAATTCTTGGTATTTATTTTTAACCACAGTTAATAAAGATTTAGCGGCACCTTCATCAAATTGATAGTAATAGGCGATGGCATCATTGCTGTTTCCCCATGTCACAGCATAACCATTATCGTAGATTTCGATTTGGTGAGTGTTATAGCCAAAAATAAATCCTGGTGTTTTTACATAGTATGAAAAGTGTTCATCACTAAGTGATGGTTTTTTGTTAATATAAGTGAATTCGCTAACATTTCTAAGCTTGGTTAAGATAGCGCCATCCTTATCTTCTAATGAAGCATCCCATTCATCGTTTTTATAATAGAATGAGCAAAAACTGCTCTCTCTTACTCTTTCAATGATGTTTCCTGGATTTTGTTTTTCGATATAGTTCTCTTTTTTATTAAAAAGCCACGAACAAGAACAGATTGATAACAATCCTACTGATAATGGAATTATAAATAATGCTTTTTTACTCATAGTGGTTTACCACCTTTCACTAATTAGACGCGGCAAAAGCAGTAAACTGCTAAAAAAGGAGACATTTTTTCAAATGCCTTCTTTATTCTAATCATTGACTACCCAATGCCCTAGTTTTTTGCCGCCTGCTCGACGAATTAGTTTTAGTTCTTCAAGCGCTTTAATAAGGCTCTTGGTTGTTCTTACCGAATAGTCAATATTAGCCGCAATCTCTTCAATTGTTATTGATGGGTCAGCTCTCATAAGGCTAATAATCCTATTTTCACGCGTGTCCTCTGAAAGCCTTGAACCATATAACACATGTAGATTTCTGCTTTTTAATTCATTCTCTTCACCAAGTAAGAGGTTTCTTAAAAATAAAATTAAATAACTTCTGTCTTCAAATTCACCATTACTAAAGTCGTTATAGTTTGCCCTAACCAACGCATTTCTAAAATACCAAGCGTTTTTAGCAAAGATGTCATTAGTAACATCAAATCCTAAAGTACGCAAATATTTAATGATAAAAACCGCGATCGTTCTTGTGTTGCCTTCTTCAAAGGCGTGTATTTGCCATAAGTTGGCGATAAATAGTGCTAAGTGATCAATTATTTTGTTGATTGAAAGCCCTTTATATTTAAACTCTTTTTCAACTTTGAAGTCGTATTGTAATGTGGCCTCTAATTCACGGTAATCACCATAAATGACAGTATCGCCGTTAAGAACCCATTCGCTTTTCGTGAAGTTATACTTTCTCAATTGACCAGGATGTTTTAAAAGGCCGTCAAATAGAAAACGATGTATAGATAATAGTTGACCAACAGTAAATGAAAAAGAATCGTCAGATAGAAGTGTCGCGATACGAGCTGATACATCGTCGGCCTCTTTGGTTCTGCTTTCGTCGTCTGGTTTGTTTTTATAGTATTCGTTAACATTATTTTTTAAGTCATCAAGACTTATTTCGCCTGAAATATACCTTTTGCTTTCGTTCAAAAAGTATTCAGAATTTTCAAGGTGATCAACATCTTGTAATCCGATACCAGTACTAATTAGATATTTGTTACTATATTTTTTCTTCATACTACTATTTTATAGTAATATGTTTTAAAGTGCAATTTTAAAGTGCAATTTGCACTTAAGAATTTTCATTAGAATTTATTGAGCAATTCTCTTAAATCTTTAAGATACTTTTCCATGTTCTCCATAGAGAAGTTATGTTTCTTAAAGAAATGTAAGCCACGTACACAGCCAATCAATCTGACCTTATCTATGACTGTTTGATATTCTTCGTCATTTAAAGCAGAGAAATACTTTCTAGAAATGTTCTTCCATAAATAAACAGCTTTATCAAATGGAATTTCCAAGAAATTCTCAACGATATCTTTGCTGATTTGACCATATTCAAAATAAGAGTTACAAACACTCGCTAGTTCAAATATTGGATGGCCTGTACATAAGGTGTCCATATCAATAAGCATTAACTCATTCCCTTTAGTGAGTAATTGATTCTTTAAATGGAAATCACCATGAATTAGTGTCTTTCTATCAGGGATATCTTCAATAATCTTTTTAACTTTTAAATATTCTTCTTCTGTTAAGAATGATTTGATATTTTCCACATATCTAAGGTGGCTTATTTTCATATCTGGTAAAGCATCGTCATCACAGACTGTTGAATGGATCTTCTTGAGAAGAGCTACTGCTTTATCGACAAAGTCATCAGTGTTCTTTTGGCTTTCATTAACGTATTTAACGCATGAACCAGCATTTAATAGTTCAAAGACTGTACCATATTGGTCTCCGACTTTAACGATATCTAACGCGATTGCAGTAGGTAAACCTAATACAAAAGCTTTCTTAGATAATTCTCTTTCGTTTTTGATATCATCTAAGCAAGCACCTTTTTCATAGACCTTAACAATGGTGTCTGGCGCGGTAGAATATACGATACCGTGTGCGCCCTTTCCAATAATTTTGCAGCCTTCCACTGATACTTCACGTAGGGCTTTTTCAACAGTAACGATATTAGTGAAGCCTGTCATTTCAAAGATGTCATAGACTTCAATAGAAGCATTAACAATGGATACCTGATTGTATTTCTTTTTAAGGTTTAAAACCACACGAAGACCTGCGCTGGAGATATAGTTAGTCTCTTTCGCGTCTAAAACTATTTCATCATAGTTATGACCTTCTAATTGATTAAGAATGTCCGCTTCTACTTCAGCGAAATTATCGAAGGATAATGATTTAGGTAGTTGATAAGTAAAGATCACCATATTATTCTGCTGCTTCTGGATATAATTCTTGTACTGCTTCTAAGAAGCCATAGTAGGCTGGCTTTTTAGAGTAGTTTTCATTAAAGATTAATGGATATTGATTGCCTCTCCAGGACATATTATCAGTGACACCCCAGAAGACAATCGCATTCACGTCAGTTGTGCCATCAGCATTACCTTGTAGCACTCTCGTGGCTAATTGCTTATAAGCATTCTTTTGATTATTAAAGACTGATTCAGAATTACCGTTAACGGTAATATCTAATTCTGTTAATTGACATTTAAGACCTTTTTCTTTAATCATCTTCGCGTCTTCAATAACGGAATCTAAAGAATAGTTATTCATATCAAGATGGGCTTGAATACCAACACCATCAATAAGTTCTTCCGCGATAGCGTCTTTTAATAATGTATTAAGAGCGAACTTACAGTTACTTGTCTCATAGTCATAGGCATAATCGTTATAGTAGAGTTCTTGATCTACTTCTGCATATTGTCTAGCGTATTTAAATGCATAATAGACAAAGTCTTCTCCGATTGTTTGATACCAATAGTTAGGATTACCACCATAGTTATCAGTCTTACGGACCGCACCATTTTGGACAGCTTCATTAGAAACATCGATCGCATACACTAGTCCAGGCCATCTTTCATTGATAGTTTCTAATGTGGTTTTAATGAAGTTTTCCATACGCGCTAGCATGGTGGTTTTAGAAACAACCGCACCATTATTGTCATAGCCTTTTTTAAAGAACCATTGTGGGGTTTGGTCAAACCACACAAATGTGTGGTGTCTAACACCAATCTTGTTTTTAGCGCACCAATCATAAATCTTTTCAAAAGGCGCGGTTTTAATCGCTACTTGTGTTTCATCAGTTTTCGCTAATTCTTTACAAGCGTCTTGATCTAAGATTTGTTCTGGTTTGCCTTCATTTTCCGCGGTGATGGAATTGAAGTTGTCTTTCACCATTTTTCTAATCTCAGTATTTCTAAACATACGCGTGGATAAACAACCACCGACTTTTAGATATGGTTCATAGGCTTTATATAGACTTTCGTCGTTATATTCATAAGCGGTTTTAACAATTTCTTCCCCTAAGGTGATATTGATGTTATCAACATAGAAAGAAGCAGGGTTGAGTGGATCAGCGATACGGTAATTTAAACGAATCGCCCCTAGTGTTTCTAAAGTATCAAAAGAAACTGTTAATTCCCTCCACGTGTCTTCTATTTCACTTGTCACGTTAAGTAGATCGCTCTTGATACTATTGTTCATGGAGATAGGAAATACTTCTAATTGAAAAGAGGAAATATTGCCATCACTTGGGGCATAAACATATAAGGAAATGATGTCACCATTCTTAGCATCATCTTCAGTGAAATATGGGGTATCCACTAAATCACTACCGAGATACATATTTTGTGCGTCTTTGACTTCAAAGTGTAAAGATGATTTATCGTAGTTACCAAAATCTTTAACAATTTCACCTTTACTATCTTTGTCCGCAAGGCCTAATGGCAAAGTATCTAAATCATTAACGGATCTCCACTCCTTAACAGTGTCACCAATTTCTAATGGTTTTGGTTCACTATTATTGTTATTACTGTTAGGGTTACACGCCACAGTTAAAGATGCGGCTAATAAAGAAGTGACCGCATATAAAAAATGTTTCTTATTATTCATACAATACATTTCCTTTGCAAAGATATTATACAAATAATTATTAGTTAATAAAAAGCCATTTCATCGTTAATGAATGGCTATTTATCATTTTATTTGAATGTATCTAGATATCTTTTATTCTTCTTTCTTATTACCGTAGAAATACGCTCTATCTCTAGCGACTTGCTCTAACCATTTTTGACCATGGATAAAACATTGTTCTTCACTAGGTTTAGCGAATGAAGCAATGATAAGGACAATACCAATTAAGATAAGGATAGCGCTGAAAGCGATATAAATAACGATTCTAGGATCAGCAAATAAATAATCAACACCATCTTGACCGAATTCTTTATTCATGAAACCGGCACCAAGACCAACGATTATAAAGACTAATAGACTACTTGCAATAGCGCCGATACCAATACCACGTTTAATCCAGTAAAGCTTTGGATAATGTTCTCTACCACAATCAACTACTTGTTGTCTGGTGTATTCTTTATCACCAAATGTATATGTTTGTGCCATAACAAAATCCTCCTTATAAATTGTTATTTTTTCTTGTCATAGATACTATAACAACAAGGAATTAGTTTTTAAATATTTCTTTGAATATTTCGAGATTATTTGTATCTGGATAAATACATAGATAGACTTGTTTTAATGTCTTAGGTTCATAATCATGTAACGCTTTATAGCAGATTAAACAAGCATCCTTTATAGGATAGCCAAACGCCCCTGTTGATATGGATGGGAACGCTATTGATTCTAAACCCAACTCATCAGCGAGCTTTAAACAATTGACGTAGCAGTTATATAAAGTTACTGGAGGATTAGGGTCACTATAATATCTAGGACCCACAGTATGAATAATATATTTGTTATCTAAGTTATAGGCCTTCGTGGCTTTAGCCTCTCCTGGCTTACAGCCATGAAGAGTGCGGCATTCTTCTAAAAGAAGAGGACCTGCCGCTCTATGGATTGCACCATCAACACCACCACCGCCTAATAAGGTTTCATTTGCGGCGTTAACAATCGCATCCGCGGTGCGACCTATTTTAGTAATATCTTGATAAATAACTTTAATATCCAAATTAGATAACTCCACATGGAATAAGGATAACTAATAGAAGAGCCACTAATCCCCATTCCGCAATTAAGAAGATATTACGGGTCTTTGGTTTCATATCTGGAACATAGTTACTAGCAAGGAAGAATGGAATGTATGTAGTAATAAATACTGGAATGACACCCCACCATGGATAGACCCAAATGAATGAGTTATTAGATGTACCCGCTAGGAATGATTCAAACAAGGCAAATAATAAGGCCATTTCAATCGCCACCATTAACTTGCAGCTAATACCTTTAAACTTACCTCTAGCAAAATATCTCTTTGTTCGATCTTGAGGCATCATCTTAAAGGAGATTATGCCCGCTAAAGAGAACATCATAGATAATTCCCAAGAAACGCCAATTAAAAGAATGAATGTTGTTGAATTATTAGAGACCGCCCATAATGGATAACCGCTAGCTTTAGCGATAATCGCATTAGCGATTTCATATAACCAGTGCACACCATATAAGGCTAAGCCTGCTTGTACAGCAGCGTAGTTCTTTTTATGGATTTCACTCCAATATACGTAGAAAACTACCGCTAAGATGAAAATAAAAGTCCAGTTAAAGTTGTTTGTGTCACGGACTAAAATGGCATCAACAAGATCTTTGGCGCCTTGTGAGCCGTCGCCCCAAAATTTGAAATTCATATGTTTTTCCTCTAGGTTCATTATACATGAAAAAGAACGAGAAAATATCTTACTTATTTTTATGTTTTTGAACTTTTTTAAAATTATTCCGAACGTTTTGACTTTTTAAATTGTATTATTAGTGAAGGGTAACCATGGCAAACACTCTATTCAGTGCATTCTTCAAAAGACAGGACTGGGCCGTTAGAGAGGTCTATTCCCATTACTCACGCTTAGTGAAGCATGTGTCTTTTGAAATACTTCACGATAACGACTTAGCAGATGATATTGTGAGTGAAACTTTTATCCATCTTTTAGAAAAAGGAAAAGTCGAAAACGAAAAGAACTTTGTCGCCTATATGTGCGCAGTAGCAAAGAACTTATCCTTAAACATGATTAAAGATAGAAATAAGTACGAAGCACTGAATGAAGATACTGCATCATCTATAGATGAAAAGAAAGATGATGTATTAGATATCTTAAAAGCTCAATTAGAAGAAGATGAATATAACATCTTAATCCTACGAGCGGTATTAGAGTATCCCTTCAAAGATATCGCTTTGACTTATAGTTCCACCCCATCCGCGGTACGTGGAATATATTTCAGAGTTAAGAAAAAAGCACAAAAACTTTTGGAGGGACTTTTATGAGTTTAAAAAACAAATTAAAAGAAGCTTACAGTCAAAAAGTCACTAACCCAAAGGGTTATGATAGTTTTAAAGGTAAATCAGAAGTCACGAAGACCCACTATTACTTATTTAGATCACTTAAGTTAACAGGCTTTGTTGCTCTTGGTATTGTTGGTGCATTTGCCTTAACAGTCGGTGGCATGGCCCTCGCTGCTTCTATGCAATTTGATGAGCACGCTGCGGAGAGTGTTAAGAAAGTAAGATTCTCCATGTATGATACTAATCTCATTGAGAGTGAAACATTTAAGTACTTAAACAGCATTGAATATACTTCTCAAAAAGAGTTCAACACTGTAAGCGAAGACTTTGTCACCTACGTTAACAAGTTCGCTGAAAACACCTATAAAGGTTTTGATAAGGCTGATAACTTTGCCTACTCACCACTCATGCTTTATACCCAAATGGATTTGATTTCTCTTGCGGTCTCTAATGATGAGGCGATGAATGAAATCAATACCGCTTTAGGAACAGATGACGCCACTATGCGTGGAGAAAATGTTTTAAAAGCGATGCTTAATAACTCATTTGCAAATAAAGAAGAAAAAAGCACAGTGCAAACTAAGAACGCTGTCTTCTATGATCCATATCGCACTAATTCTAGTATCAATCCAACATTCTTAGAGGAATTAACTAAAAGACACGCTGAAGCGTATAACTTAAGTTACGATACAGATATTAGTTATATCCTTAAATGGATTGATGAAAGTGTTAATGAAAATGGTTTCTTAACAGAAAAAGATTTAGATATTGATGAATTAACGTTCATAACCTTTGTGTCGTCACTTTATTTCGATAATACATGGCAGTCCAAATACTGCGCCGAAGATACTAGAGAGAAAGACTTCCATCTTGCTAATGGTGAAATAGTTAAAACTAAATTCATGAACCACGTGATTGGTACTGAGTATGAGGACTTCACTAAGTATGTTTCCATTAAGGATTACTATAAAAATGGTTATTACGTGCAGTATTATGTACCGAAATCATTAGATGATAATATCTTTGATCTTCTACCAGAGAACTTCTTAACAAAGAAGCCTGATCAAGAAATGGATTATCATGCAGTTAGTCTTTCAATGCCTAAGTTTGAAATAGAATGTAAAAACGACATTAGCAAAGTAGTTCAAGGCGCTGGTATCAAAGAAATATACAATAGAGAAGGTAACAGCTTATTAAACGCTATTGAGAATCCATCTTATTCATATTCATATGTCAAACACACAAAACAAAAAACCACAGTGAGTTTTGATGAAGATGGTACCGTGGTTAAATCAGTGACATTCTCCGTCGCTAATGGCGCTAAGGCCGCACCTAATGGCTTTGATATAGATTTAGATCAACCGTTTGTGTACTGCATTAAAGATAGAAGTGGCTTACCGCTTGTCTTAGGGGCAATAACAGATCCCACTAAATAATAAAGCCCTTAGAGGGCTTTTTTAATAATCTCTTTTATATCTAATAAGTCTTCAATGACATATGTTTCTTTACCAGTGGCCACTCCTGGTCCACCTTTAGGTAAATACATGATGCTTTTAACATGTGCGTTGTTCGCGCATTCAATATCCATGCTTCTATCACCAACATAGTAGGTATTGTTCTTATCTAAATGATATTTATCCACGAGATAGTTAATAGCTTCTGGATCTGGCTTTCTTTTAAATGATTCCACACTGGTGATGATTTCATCAAAGTAATCATAGATACCAATATTTCTTAATACTGGCTCAGTGGATGTTCCTCTATGAGTAAAGACATAACTATGAATACCTTGTTCTTTTAGATAATCTAATATCTCTTTAGTGTGCTTGATTGGTTTAATCTTTAGTTTTTCTTCACCACTGATTTGAGAATATCTATCTTTTAAGTCTTGGAATAAGACTCCTGTTTGTTTTTCCATTCTATCTAAGAAATGCCCCACTGAATATCTAATTACTTCTTTGTGAACTTCTTCCTTATCTAGTTCAATATCAAACTTCTCTTTGTAAATTTTACAAAGACTATTAACGATAATCCCATAGGAATCTAATAAGGTTCCATCTAAATCCCAAATAAACGCTGGTTTTGCCTTATACTTTTCAAACAACGATAAAACATAAAGCGGAGATTCACCATATAAACCTGTTTCATCATCATCGATTAAGGTCGCGACTTCGGAAAGATAGAATTCATTTCTAGCTTCTTCAACAGAAATCTTGTACTTATCGGCGATAAGTTCAACGACTTTAGAGATTAAGATAGTTTTAGCCAAGACGTGTTCCACTATTTCACCTCGTTGTCTACTAAAGACTTAATGTAATCATTTAAATACTCTATAGACATGCCATGTAAATCTTCATAGTTATCTTCAAGTTCTTTAATGACGCTATTTCTTTTCATACCCAAATAAGCCATTCTACTACTTATGTTCATAGAGGAGGCATATTGTTCAATGCACATCACCACAAATCTATTAACTTGATTATCCATATTAGATTTGTTTACCTCTTAGATAACGATATTTGATATTACTAACATCCCCTGAATAGCAAAATCTTTCCACGAGTTTTTTAGGGGATAGTTCCATGAATGGATCTTGAAGACCACTGATGACTAAAGCATCAAAGTCATAGCCTAGTTTAAAGCTACCAACTTTACCAAAGATTTCACCACTTCCTAATGTTGCCATATAGAAGGCTTCTTCAAAACTTATGGTTCTATTATCTGGTTCATATAGTGATTTGATTTTAGAAAGACGAACCGCACTGGCGACTTGTCTATAGATGCCTAAATATGAGCCCGCTGCAATATCACTACCAATGGCTAAACTGATGCCCGTGTCGATTAAATTGCCCGCTGGGATGATACCAGCGATAACATTTGTTGTCGCGTCAGGACACGTGACGGCGTAACCACCACAGCCTTTTAATAAATCAACATCTTCTTTAGAAGGATAGATGAAATGCGCTGCAATAAATGGTTTATGTTTAAGTAAGCCTGCTTCTTGGTAGATTTGCATATCACATCTACAACCCTCGAAGCATTTCTTCGCTTCTTCTTTTTCCCATAGTGATTCGACGATATGGGTTTGACAGCCAGCATCATACTTATCAGCGAGTTCTCCTAGTTTCTTTAATAATTCAAAAGAACAAGTTGGTGCAAATCTTGGAGTTAATATTGGTTTAGCGTACTTATTGTTAATATGTTTCTTTATAAACTCTTCAGTGTTCTTAATTGATTCATCAGTGGATTCTATTAAGTAATCAGGACTATCTTTATCCATGTTGACTTTACCAACATAGGCTTTGATGCCTCTAGCCTCTAATTCACTTACTAAATAATCAGAAGCGGGATTATGGATAGTAGCGAACACTACGGCGTGCATCGTACCATGTTTGATTAAATCATTAACAAACGCACTATAGACCGCTTTATAGAAAGCTTCATCTTTATATTTAGCCTCTAATGGGAAGGTATATTTATTCAACCAATCATATAATAAAACATCCACGGCAATCCCTCTTTGAGGATATTGAGGTGCATGGACGTGTAGATCATTGAATGCTGGAATGATGATATTGTTACCAAAGTCTATGACTTTATACTTACTATATTCTTCTGGTAATTCAGTATAGACTCCTTGGATAACACCATTATCGACAATAATATAGCCAGACTTAGTTTCTTTAAGTTCTTTAGCTGATTCAGAATAGACAATATTACCGTGATAGATTTCCATATATGAAATACTATAACAAAAAAGAATCAGGTAATAAACCTGACTCTTATTGAACAACCACTTTCTTCCCAGTAAATATATCAATATAGAGACCTTCCTCATATTCTCTAAGTCTCTCTTCATACTCTTCTTCGGTTATTTCACCATCGCTGAACTTTTTGGCTAAGTAATATTCATGAGTATATAAATCGCTATAACGGCCGATAACTAATTCTGTCGTTTTAGGGTATAGGGGCTTTTGCTTATCATAGTGGTTATTTTCACCTTTAATTAGAGATAAGAAATCAATGTCTTCTTCTTTGGCATAGGACCAAAACCAAAGTTTACGGTTACCTGGTCTATTTGCATCAAAGCGAATAATTGCATACATTTGTTTCTTTTCGCTATATTTGAATACCATGGCGTATTTAGGGCTAGTTTTTAAATAGGCTTTAACATAGACATTGTCACCAAATTTAAATCTTTTACCATTGCATGAGTCTTCATCATAAGTCTCTTCAGGAAAACGTTCTAGAGTTTGTCTATTGTATTCCTCTCTAGTTATCTCACCGTCAGTAACTCTTTTTGCCAAATAATAATCATCAGTGTATAGCTCACCATATTTAGCGGGATAAATGCATGTGTCTTCAGAAAATAATGGTTTATGTTTATCATAATAGTTATCTTTACCATCAATCTTTTCTAGAAGTTCAATGTCATCTCCTTTAGCGTAAGACCACCACCAAGATGATGTTGGACTGTAAGCATCAAAAAGAATTAATACATACATTTGCTTATTCTCGTCATATTTAAAGACTTGGCCATACACACAGTCGATTTTTAAATAAGCTTTGATATAAACGTTATCACCGAATTTATATTTTCTTTTCATCATTAATTGTTTCCTGGGGTTGGATTTGGACTTTCTGGATAAATAACACCATTATTAACGATAATATAGTCAGACTTAATTTCTTTAAGTTCTTTTATAGATTCAGAATAGACAATATTACCGTGATAGATTTCCATATTGATTACAATAGGTATTAAACCTGGCTGTGATTATTTTGCTCATTTGTAAGCGTTTGCAAGATAGGCACCAATTGTTTCAATGTCATAGAATGGTCTGATATCATAAAACATTGCTGATCCATGACCATATTCAATTGGATAATCAACGGGAACACCACCATCGATGTTTTCACCTGCTTTATTAGCAACCATCACAAAGTTAGAACGGATAAATGGGATACCGTCCGCTGTGGTTTGAGAACAAATAGAACAACTGCCACCGCCACTTTTTTGACCTAAAATCTTATAGCCCAATTCTTTTGCGCATGCTGGGAAGAAATTGGCGCATGAGAATGAATAATAGCTTGTTAAAATGCCAATGTTGAAATCAAACTGCTTTGCAGCTTCTTTATCCTGTTCATCATATTTGCCATCCAAATTGATGTCTACAATGTATTCTTCAGTAACGTCATATTTATTGAATGTGTCTTTATAGGCATCAAAGCCAACCCCACCATTTAATAAACCCAATAGGCCTGTATTTGCCCAAGTATCGCCACCACCATTAGAGCAGATGTCTAAAACGATATTCTTTACTCCTTCCTGCTTCGCTTTATTAAAGGAACTTAGAACATAGCCAAAAGAATCACCATATGTTGGAGCGGGACCTAGGCCTTTATAATAATCATCCCAGCCTTCATAATCGACATAGAATTGAGGAAAACCGATATAAGCGGTATCACTACCTGCTGGATGATGATAATAATAACTATTACTACCAAATGGACGGTCGTAATAAAAAGAATAATAGGTATATGCTTTTTTATTTTGAATGTTATTTACTTGGTTGAATAGAGTTTTAAATTCAGGAATCCGAGAAGCTTCTGCTTTAGCCATTTCATAAGCAGATGAGCCATCTGGTAAATAAGTATGGCCACCATCATATAAGCCAGAAAACAAAGCTCCTAAGCCTTGATAGTATTCTTTCTTATCCGCGGACAATAAATATTGTTTGATTTTTGGATGATGTTGTTCTAACAAGGCATTAAGGCCTAAGGTTTGGAATAATTCATCGCCAAAAACCATTTGTTTTGTATAGCCACGATAACTATCAAAAGACATACATAATTCGTTGTAAACGTAATTAGCAAGGTCGACTGGTCTTTCTTCGGTCAATTCATTTATGTCTTTGTAATAGTTTTCGTAACTACCAGGAACAGTTCTTTTGCCCATTGATTCATACCAATCTAAGATAAAGATTTCTTCACCGTTATAGGCAATGTTATAAACCGCGATAGAACCACTGAAGGAACTTAATAATGTTAATGGAGCGTAGACATCTCCATCATCAAAATAAACGTTAATAAAATATTTTGCTAAATTAATAGTGCCTATCTCTGGCTGTGATTTAGTGGTATTGAGTTTGTCTTGAATGAAGATCTTAGAAGTTGAAGAGACAAAATCAGGGTGATTAGAGAAAGCCGCTATATCGTTAGATGTAAATACATCATTTGTGTAATCAAAAGCAAAATAACTACCAGAAGATAGAGAATAGCATAATGTGTTATTGTTCATCCTAGTAACATTTAATTCGGTCCTAAAGAAATCTTTATAGTATTTAGTAACAGATATGTATGGAACATTAGGAGTGTCTTTATAATAGCGAAGCGTTGTGGAATCAGGACATTTCACATGGCTTTTATGATTAACATTGACTTGTTTATCAACGTATTGTTTGTCTGATGGCCAAGAACTAGAACTAGAAGAGTTACTACTGGAATAGGAACTACTACTAGAAGACGATGTACTAGAAGAAATTGATGTACTTGTACTAGTGGATTTGCTTGTGCTAGTGGATGTAGAAGATGGTACATCTGATGAAGAACTGCTTGAAGAAGAGCTACTACCAAAGGATGATGTAACACTATTAGCAGGCATGCAGCCTACTACAAGCAATGATATAGCAACGGGGACTAGTAATATTTTCTTTCTCATAATCAAACAATTATTGGATTTATTCTAGTCCAAGTATAAGTAAATATTCAATTATTTAAATAAAGTCTTTTGCGCTGATTCTTTACTTTGGATAATAATCAATCTATAAAGCATAAATGAAATCCAATACCTCTTTGACCACAGTTTCACTCTCTTCATCCACCCATTTGTCCTTGCTCGTTGATAGATGGCTCATAAATTCTTTGTCTTCTAAAGCGAAACTAACCCTCTCACATATATCCTCAATAGAGTGAATGTTATGCAAACCATTCATTGTAAGAAGTTCAAGGCATCGCTTAACAATTCTTTTATCGATTTTCGACTCTTTAATTAAATAAAACATATCGTAAATGTCTTTATATCTGCCAGAAAGAGCACCATGTTTTGCCAGCGAATATAATTTCTCAGAAAAAATCTGTTCTGGAGGATTCACTTTTAGCATCACATTTTCTTCTCCAAAAGAGAAACAGAATGTTTGTTGCTCTATAGCTAAAAGTGTATGAACTCCGATATCTAACTTGAATTTGATGGTTCTTGTTTTATCGCTTATTTCCACTATCACTCGTTTACCATGATAATCATCTTGCTTCAATTCGCTAATATCGATTACTTTAGTCGAATAGTTTGTGTCATATTTGTTAAGCAATCTAATAAACGCCTTAATAGAAGGATCTGAAATATCATATCTAATCACATCAAAATCCAAATCAACTGTTGTTCGTCTGTTATTGCCAGTGATGTGAAACATAACGACACCACCTTTTAAAAGAACATTGTCTGCTAAGGGAGATTTAGAGATTTTATTTAAAATGATTTGTTGGCAAACAATGCTTTCAGCTTGATTGATAGTTAGGCCTTCTGAGACCATTTTGGCAAGCATCTCTTCAATTGTCTTCATAAAATCACCTTTTGTATCTCAGCCATGATGCTTTTTCCATTTCTAAAAATGGAGCAATACTTTGCAATTTTATAGTTATCTAATTCACCATTAGAGGCTAATTTTCTATAAGAATTAATTACTTCTTTAAAGAAGCTATATTCAAATTTACTTTTAAGTCTGAAAAGTTCGACAAGTAATCTTTCCTTGTCATAAATATTTATTGTTCCATATTTTGTGGTGACTATTTGTTTCCCGATATCAAAAATATCTCCAGTTATAAACATTTGCATAACCTTTTCATTTGGTATTCTATGTGCGTTCTGCTTAGTGGCAACTGAATATTTCTCAGGGATGTAATCAGTAAGTCCGTAGTATGCGTATGCACTTTCCATAGACAAAATAGCATTTGGGTATTGTGCAAAAAGACATTCTAATTCTGCAAGGCGAGGATCTACATCAGAATATACGCCGTGAGCAACCTTAAAAAGCTTGCCATCTTTTACTAGCTGATTGATGCCATAGAAGTTATTGTATTTTTCAGTTAATTCTTTGGAAGTATAAAGCATGTCTATATTTTAATTTTCGGAATGTAGTTTGTCAATAAATACATTCTCAAAGTAAAAACTTATAAGACATGTTGCACTAATTCTTCATATTCCTTAGCCATCTTTTCATCTAAGAATTCAGGAACATAAAGGTTCTTAATTGGTTGATTGTTATTAAATGTATGAACGAATGTTAACGCGGCGATATATCGACCAACATCATTTAAATGGAAACCATCTTTATGGAAATGTTCACCATACTTTTCAATCGCAGCTTCCACTGTGTCACCACTTCTAATGATGATATTGATACCTAAATCCTTAGAGACATAGTCATATGTATCACATATACATTTATACATCGTCTTTCTATCGTAGTTATAATGTTCAAAATTAGTGTTTTCAAAGCCTGTTTGATATGGCCATGTTTTGTGCAAAACAAGTTTGGATTCTTTTTGATATCTTCTTACATATTCAATAAGTTCATTGATATATGGATAGAAAGTATCTTCTAAGCCCGAAAAGACACTGACTTGTTGAAGAGTAATATAATCCCACTTCTTCATCTCTAAAGCATCTTTTAAAGCGATATATCTACCAGTAGATTCACCGTTAACAAACCATTCATAAGGAGATGAACCATCTTTAAAAAAGCCGACGTGTTGTTCTAGAGAACAGCCACCGACATATAGAACGCCTAATTCAATTTCTACATCACTACCTAAAGATAGTTCATGTGTATATCTAGCGGCGTCCACGCTAAAGGAATTACCAATCATCAAAACAGTTATCTTTTTCATAATCTATGCATCCATTCTTTTATTACTTTAACGACTTCATATTCATTATCTTCATCAAGTTGATCACTACCATGACAGTGTTCACCTTTTAAGATTTTAAGCTCAACATCTAAGTCTTTACTAAATGTTTTAATTGAACTCATTAATAACTTATTTTGTTCAAGTCTATTAGGTAAATCACATTCATAAGTCATTAATAATAAATGTGAGAAATAAGTATCTTTATTCACATAATATAAAGGGGCAGCTTCATCCACGCGTTGGAGTAATGGATCTAAACCTCTTTCAAGTTTAAGAATATTGAAGTGTGTAGTTGGTTGACCGGCATCACTAATCCAACCAACGATTTCTTTATTATCAACACCAACTTCTTTTAAATATTCTTTGTTTAGACAAAGCATTAAGGTGAGATACGCTCCTGCGGATTGTCCCATCACTAAAATACCTTTGCTTTTAATATTGTCTTTCACATATTTAACGGCTCTAGCAGCATCCTTAACACATTCAGGGAATTTCTTTTCAGTTAATAAAGAATAGTTAGCGGTGGCCACAGCGAATCCTAACTTTGTTAGGTGTTTCACAAATTCATGAGAATCACCTTTATCACCTTCTATAAGACCACCACCATGGAAATAGACAATAGTAAAGAAATCTTCTACTTCTGGAAAGAAGATATCCATATATAAGTTCTTATAGAAGTTGATATTCTTTTGTTCCATTATCTAACAGTGCTTATTACCACTTTACCTTTACCTTTAATAAGGCACTTCTTACCGAAAGGAAGGAAGAATGTATCGTATTTAGAATAAGGGATATCGTTAACTAATCCTTCACCTTCTAAGAAAGTAAATGAGATAAACGCTCTTTCATTCGCGTTAACTTCTAGTTCTTTATCAAAGTTCACTTCTTTAACGGTGAAATATTTATTATCAGCGAGTAATTCATCATCAGTTTTAACGACTTTATATTGCTTATAATCGATGACGTCTAGCGCCTTTTTGATATGTAGCTCTCTAGGATTACCAAATTGATCCACTCTGTTGTAGTCATATAAACGATAGGTAAGATTAGAGTTTTGTTGGATTTCAATTAATCTTACACCAGCGCCTATCGCATGTATTGTTCCGGGATTAATAATAAATGTATCTCCTGGTTTAACTTTATAGAAATTTAAACATTCTAGAATTGTGCCTTCTTTTAAAGCTTTCTCAATTTCTTCTTTTGTGTAGTCTTTATTAAGGCCTACGTAGAGACCACTACCTTCATCCGCGGAGATGATATGCCACATTTCACTTTTACCAAATGATTGTTCATATTTTAAAGCGTAGTCATCACTAGGATGGACTTGTACAGATAAGTTTTCTTTCGCATCTATTAATTTTATTAATAATGGGAAATATGGAAATCTATCCATCACTGGACCGATATCTTCTTTAGTGAGGACATCAACGAGTCTTTTTCCTTGATCTTTGCCTGATGCAATGATTGAGGAATCATTATCTCTGACGGATAATTCCCAGCATTCACTCACTCTATCTAAAGATAGACCTTTATTAAAGTTCTTAAAATAGGTCCCACCCCAGATATAGTCTTGAACAATTGGATTAAGTTTAACTAGTTCCATATTTATTTAACAAATCCCTCAAATAAGGCTTTTAATTCATCAACACGTTTTTGACCATCAGCGAAGATATAAATCTTAAGTTTTGGTTCTGTACCACTTGGTCTAATAGTTATCGTGGAATTATCTTTCAAGAAGAACTTCACCACATCGCTCTTTGGCAAGTTGGTTGGTTCTTGTTTATTTGCGTAGTAGATGAATCCTGCTTGGTAGTCACCAATATGATCAATATCTTTAACTTCTTGTTTAACTTTGTCGTTTCTAAAGAATTCCATTAAGGATTTGATTTTATTCATACCCTCAACACCTGGGAATTCATAAGTTAATAAAGCGGTCTTAAAGTCACCATATTTCTTATATAGTGCATTTAATCTATCTAACATTGTTAAACCTTGTTTCTTTAAGTGATTAGCGACTTCACAAACAAGCATAACCGCATTAACTGCGTCTTTATCTCTAACGTCAGTGTTAGTAAGATAACCACAAGACTCTTCGAAACCGAATAAATAGTCATTCTGAGCGTTTTTCTCTTCAAAGAAGAGTATTTGTTCACCAATGTATTTAAAACCCGTTAAAACGTCGATTACGCGCACTTTATAGTCATTGGCCATTAAAGCGGCCATATCACTACTAACGATTGTTTTAACTAAGACTGGATTGTTAGGTAATTTGCCTTGTTCTTTCTTCGCATTATAAATCGCATCAAAAAGAATTAAGCCTACTTCATTACCAGTAAGGATATGTGGATTACCATTATCATTAACCACTACACCACATCTATCACTGTCAGGGTCAGTGGCCACTAAGATATCAGCGCCTTCTTTAGTTAGTTGTTCAATGCCTAACTTTAAGGCTTCATGGATTTCTGGGTTTGGATATGGGCATGTTGGGAAATTACCATTTGGCATTTCTTGTTCTTTCACAATAGAGACATCTTTGAAGCCGTCTCTATCTAAGATTGTGGTCACACAACGACGACCCGCACCATTAAGAGGGGTATAAACAACTTTTAAAGTTCTTTCTTCGTTGTAGATTGATTGTTTCTTTGTGCTTTCCATATAAGCCTCAAAACAATCTTCGTTAATAAGGATGATTTTGCCTTCTTTAACTAAGGCATCATAATCACCCACTTTAACGTCATTAAACATGTCTAGTGCGAGTATTTCTTCTAATACCGCATTCGCTAAGTTATCTGTACATTGACAGCCATCTGGTCCATAGACCTTATAGCCGTTATAAATCTTTGGGTTATGAGAGGCAGTAACAACAACACCAGCGTCACACTTAAAATATCTAACAGCGAACGATAATGAAGGAGTTGGCATAAGTTCTCTATATAAGTAGACCTTAACACCATTAGCCGCGAGTGTAGCAGCGGTCTCAATAGCGAACTCATCACTGTGGTTTCTACTATCGTACGCAATAGCGACACTTGGATTAGCTTTCTTTTTGTTTAAGTAATTGGCTAAACCTTGAGTGGCTCTTCTAATGATGAAACGGTTCATTCTATTAGTGCCCACTTCCATCACACCACGTAGACCACCTGTACCAAAGGCTAAGTCACGATAGAACCTATCTTTGATTTGTTCATCATTATCTTTAATGGCTAATAATTCGGTTTTTTCTTCTTTACTTAGTAAGTCTGAATTAAGCCATTCGTTATATATCTTGCTGTAATCTCTCATAAAACTGTCCTTTAAAATATCTTAGCAATTATTTAATTGGTTTTAATGTAAAAGCATCTTTAGGCACATACATTTCAAACTTTGGCATCTTATAAACGGAAAATTTATTATCGACCACAAAGGATGAATAGATATCAAATCCCGCTACTTGGACATAAACTAGTAACTTATCACCTAAGACGTCTTCATCATAAGCGGAGACTTTGAGTTTATTAATAACAGCATTTGCTGGGTTTTCTAAATCAGGATTCTTCTTAAGCATCTTACGGTTATAAATAGGCACCAATTTATCTTGTTTAAAGGTGATTTGATATTGTCCATCATGATAGCCTAGATCTTTATAGACTAAGGTAGAACCACCAACGTTGATTCTAGTTATGCCGTTTTTAGTGGTAACATTTGCAATACCTTCGTTTCTATAAACATATTCTCTAGAGTTAACTTTGTTATGATCTTGGTCATAGACTTTAATTCTTTGGTATGGAAGATATAAATCCACTTCCTTACCTAAAGGAGCTTTTTCATCATTAGCCATCTTGAAAGCAAAGTAACCATCAACACCCTCTAAAGAGAAGTAAACCGCTTGATAGTCAGTCTTTTGTTCCATGAACTCTACTTTAGCTCTAACCTTAAGGGCTTTATTTTCTTCACCTTCTTCAGGATTAACTAATGAAATATATTCTGGCTTAATAGCGAGATTAACATCTTTATCAAACGCACCATCTAATAAGTGTTTAACGAAATCTTGTTCTAAGGCAAAGTCTTGTTTACCCATTGATAAGATATTGTTATTAATTCTCACTGGGATTTCATCTTCATGTGGAATACCCATAATCGCTTTATGTGTTTCCGCATCAAATAAGTAGACATGATTCATATCAAATTCCACTTTGACGTCAACATTCGCGTGAATCTTGCTATTGAATGGAATCTTAATGATGAATGGATCTTTTCTATTTTCCATCTTGCAGTAAAGGATAGATTCATCTCCTAAATGTTCAACGACTTCAATAAAGGCGTCTAAATCACCTTTATTTGGTCTTACATGTTCTGGTCTAATACCTAATAAGACATGTTGACCAATATATTTTTTATTCGCTAATTGTTTGGCTTTAACTTCTGGGAAAGTCACCACCATATTATCTAAACCATTGAGTTTAGCTTTGAGTTCTTTACCATCCATAAATAACTCAGCGTCGATGATATTCATTTGAGGAGAGCCTAAGAAGGTTGCAACGAATAAGTTACATGGGTCTTCAAATAAGGTAATTGGAGTATCGGCTTGTTGAATAAAGCCATCCTTCATAACCACAATTCTATTACCCATAGTCATAGCTTCTGTTTGGTCGTGAGTAACATAAATGAATGTTGTTTCTAATTTTTCATGAAGTTTAGTAATTTCACTTCTCATCGAAACACGAAGTTTAGCGTCTAAGTTAGATAATGGTTCATCAAGTAAGAAGACTTTTGGATGTCTAACGATAGTTCTACCTAAAGCGACACGTTGACGTTGACCACCAGAAAGGGCTTTTGGTTTACGAGATAATAACTCTGAGATTTCAAGAATTTCCGCGGCGGCTTTAACTCTTTTATCAATTTCTTCTTTAGGAGTATGTCTAAGTTTTAAACCAAAGGCCATATTTTCATAAACTGTCATATGTGGATAAAGCGCATAGCTTTGGAAAACCATTGCGATATCTCTATTCTTTGGTTCAACTTCATTCATGAGTTCCCCGTCAATATATAATTGACCAGCGGTAATTTCTTCTAAGCCGGCGATCATTCTTAAAGTTGTGGATTTACCACAGCCAGAAGGACCGACGAAGACAACGAACTCTTTGTCTTTAATTTCTAAGTCAAAGTCGTTAACCGCGCGAACTCCACCATCATAAACTTTATAAACGTGTCTAAGTGTTACATCTGCCATAAATTAGGCCTCCTTATCATTGTGTTTATATAAACCCTTATTAACCATTTCAGGGTAGTATTCTTTGTTAATGTATTTATCAAATGCTGCATGAGATATAAGTGTGTATAAAATAATGACCACACTATTAGTGAACGCAAATAGGATTAAACCTATCGCTAGCGTTATTAGATTAAATAAACCAAGAGCGACCACTACTCCCGTGGAAAATAGAAACACTAAAAATACTTTCCAGTTGAGTAGTCCTAAAAATGAGAATGAATTCTTAAGAGTGACACCATAGCTATTTTCATAATAAACACATTGTGTGAAATGAAGAGCGATGACCATGCCAAACACTAAGAAGAATAAGATTAAAGCGCCTAGGCCAATACCTCTTACCACTGGTGTGACAGGAGCGTATATCAATAGATATGAACCACCCACCACTAAACCAAATAAGACTAGTCCAAAGATGACACCATTAATAAGCGCATCTTTCCAGTTCTCTTTAATGCCTCTAAAGAAGTCGCTGGCTAAAGAGACACCTTCTTGCCAGACCATTCTTTTCGCGGCGTAGAAAGCACCGGCGAAACCAATAAAACCAATGACCATACATGGAAGCATGATAAGCATGGAATAGAAGATTAAAGAGAATAGATATTCATACTTTTCAGCGATGATGGCCATCGATTCTAAATAGTTAAAATAGAAAAGGTCCACCGCTAATGGGATAAAGAACATAAAAGTATAGCAAGATAAAGCAAATAAGTTCATCTTACGATACTTAAGTAAATCGAAAAACACTTCTTTCCTTGTTGAAGGAAGGCTTTGTTTTACATCTTGATCCGTAATGTGTTTTTCTTCTTTTTTCATTACAATCCCCAATATTTAACGAGTTCTAATGCTAGGTTATGTTCTTTAACGGGTTTATTTGCATATTCTCCAATATTTTGAGAGCCACCGTTAAGGAACATGAAGCAATCTTCATTAGGTAAGCTTATATATGGCTTCACTAATTCTTTGTTGAGTTGGATACCATAATCAACACCGTTTACTCCATAGATGACACAGTTAGGATAGTAAGTAGTTACTAGTTCATCTTTTAAATCTAGTGCAAAGTATGAGACATCTAGATTTTTTAACTTTGATTCTGGGATGATTAATACATCCGCGGTGTTATAACCTGGTACGGTTAGTTTGGTGTTATAGTGTCCTTCATCTGGTAAAGCAGATATTAAAGTGACACTTTTTAGTTCTTTATCTTCGTATTTAGTGAGTAAATCATTCTTTAAACCTTTAGAATCTTTTACTTCACCAGAGATAAAGATTGTTAATTGTTTATAGGCCGGTAACTTATGGACTACTGAGAAGATAAAGTTCAGTAATAGACCAATAAGAACCGCACTGATGATATAGATCGGCCAACTATATCTTAGATTGTTTTTAATACGGGCTTTCTTTAAGTCTGTCATGGATGAAGCTCCGCTTTAACGAGGATTCTTCGATAGGTAATAACACTTAACTTATCACCTTGACGATAATCCAATTTCTCAATGGTATAGATGACTTTATTAGTCTTTTCTAAACCGTTGATATAAGCGACATGAACTGCGTAAGCATATAGGCCGTTTATATATGTCAGTTCTGTGTCTTGATTAATGTATATCACTTCCCCTATTTCTTTTAGTCCACTTTCATATCCCTTATAGAAACGATATTCGTTATTAACATCGCCATAGATGTTATAGAAGAAATAGATCGCAAACCACGTAAATAGGACAGTAATAACTATTGAGATGATGAGGGCTACTATGTAGTTCTCATTTGATAAAACTACTAGTAGGACGTCAGAAATTAATACCACAGTGAATATTAAGGAAAACAATAAAGAGAGGAGAAGGAAATGTTTCTTACTAACTTGATATCCTTTACTGACGTCCAATTGATAGTTCATAAATTAATTGTTTTCTAATCCTTTAACGATTGATTGTTTGATGATATCACCCCAAACGACATAGCCGTAGTAAGAAAGATGTAAACCATCTGTTCTAAAGTAGGCAGCGTTTGGTTCGCCGTTTTCTTTAAGTAACGCTGTACCTGGATTAATAAGTGTTAACCAAGTATTGCTCTTTTGATATTCCACAACATTGGCGTTCACACTATTGATGGTGTCGAAATATGTCTTATAACCTGGAATGAGGTTCATCATGATATATTGCACCTTAGTGTCTGGTAACGCTACATGAGTGTGGTCAAAGAAGTTCTTAAGGTTGTTCCAAATGGTAGCGGCGTCTTGTTTAGAGTTAATAACGTTATTAATACCAACGTAATAGACCACCATTTTTGGTTTATATGGGAACACTAATCTTTGATTAAGTTTATTGTCCCATTCTTCAATTGTGGTACCACCAATGCCATGATTATAGCTCACAATTGGCGTTAAGTCTTCTTTAGAAGATTCCCAGAACTCAATACTAGAGGAGCCCGCTAACATGACGTGATAGCTTTCTTCCTCTAGGGCTTTAGTCTCATATTTCTTTGCTTTAGTTTCATAATTGGAGTTATTCATCATTAAATTCATGGAATCATCTCTGACAGTGATGTTTCTAATTTCACCATCACAAGAAATGATAATTTGACTATTTGTGTATACCGCACTGATGGTCTTACTAGCCTTCACACGATATTCCATTAAAGGAAGAATATTATCCTTACTTGCTTCTAACTTCGCTAATGCAGCGGTTGGAAGAGATAAGACGTTATTATTCACTTTGAAGTACATCACACTATCTAGTTCATAAGAAGTAGCAGCGCTTTCAGGAAGAACTGTACTAGGAGGTGTATAAGTTGGTTCACCACCTTGATCTTCTTGAGCGTAACCCCATTTAGCGAATAATCGCATATTGCCACTGACTCTGTCCTCAGTGAAGTTCCATTCAGTGACGCAGTCCGTTTCCAAATACCAACCTTGGAATTCGTATCTCGCTCTTTCTGGATCAGCTGGTTTTTCTAATAAACCATTTTCAAAAGCTTCAACGGATTTATAAAGGAGATTATTACCTCTACATTTAGTGCCATTACTTAATTCAAACTCTTCTCTTAAATAGTTATTGAAGAAGTCGACTTGGAATGTTCTTGCTTCAGGTTCAGTGGCGTAATTCGCGTGCATCGCAACGCCTAAAGCCACGACACCCGTTAAGGCTAAACCAATAACTGGTAATAGTGCTTTTTTATACATGACATTCCTCCTTTAAATATTTCAGAAGTTCGTCTTCTTTGACTGTCGCTAAACAGATGACTTTATCACCCGCACCATAATAGATGTAAAGAGTACCATCATGAGGAACGACAGCGGTTGGGAATACGCAGCCATTATAATAACCATTAGTTTCGTATTCTTCTTCCGGTTCCATTAAGAAGTCTTTAGTTCTAGCGATAATCTTATATGGATTATTTAAATCTAAGAGAATTGCGCCCACTCTATAGGCATCATCTTTAGTAGAAACACCATGATAGAGGACAAGCCATCCATCCTTAGTTTTAATTGGAGGAGTACCCGCACCAATCTTTTTATCTTCCCAAGCGGTTTCACCTTGCATTAATAAGGTGTAGTTATCCCAGTGTAATAAGTCATCACTACTACTTAACCAAATTGCGGGATTCTTATTAGGATAGCCTTCACCACATCTTTCCATCGCTCTAGAAAGCATATAGAACTTACCGTTAATGGTCTCTGGGAAGATGAAGACATCTCTATCATCGAAATGCGCGTCTGTAATAGGTCCTAATTTCTTCCAGTTTCTTAAATCTTTAGAAATCGCTAAATGAGTAAGAGTGTTGTTATACACTAAGACTTTTGGACCATATTCTGGTTGGAAACCAAAATATTCTTTATCTTCTCTCCAATATTGACCTGGTGGGAATGGACGAGAAGCATAAGTTAAGTAGAAATAGTCTCCCATTTTGACTAGACGAGGATCTTCGCAACCACCAGCGTCTAGTCCGTTTGGATCTCCACTAATTAAAGGTTTATCACTACATCTAGTGAAGTTAATACCATCTTTACTTGTTGCTAAACCTAAATGGATAAGATGTGTCTTATCATTACCCGCGGCTCTATAAACCATGTAGAAGGTTTTATCTTCTTCATTGTAGATAGCCGCTGGGTTAAGAACACAAAGTTCTTCCCATTGGTTTTTAGCGTTTGGTTTTAAAATTGGATTATTTTTATATTTAATAAATTTCATGATGGTCACCTCTAGTTAATTGCTGTTCTTGTATTAGTGACATAGTCAATATTCTTAAGGAGTCTTAAGTTATCGACATAGATATCACTAGCACTGTAATCGTTATTGACAATACCGAAACTGACAGATTCGATATTCTTTGCGTAGTTAGCACTGATGGTCTTAGAAGAACCACCAACATCCTTGAAGAGTTCGAAACCAATTTCGTAATGTGTCCAAGTGGTTGGGAGATTACTTAATGTGAATCTCATCTTTAATAAGGATGTACCACTTCTCCAGTTAAGGTTGAGATAAACAGTAGCTTTACCATCACCCTTAATATCAATACAGAAACCTCTAGCGGTAATTGTATTAGCGAACTGTGTCGCTCTAGAGTAAGAGATAGATTCATAACCCTTATAGTGCATTCTTAATGATTTATTGCCACCTTCAGAAGAGACTTCAGTGGCTAAGGCCATTTCGTTATAATCTCTTTCAGTCGCATAACTCCAATATTCAAAGATATCTGCATTGCTAGAATAGTTTTCCATTGTTTCAATGGTAATTCTATTTGGATTATCTGTGTCTTCTTTAATCGTGCCACTGATTTCAGTAATGGTTGTTTCAGAGGCTTGTTTAAAGTAGATTTCATCTAAGTAGACTGGATTAGCAATCGCATATGTTGGATGGTGATTGCCTAATTGGTCATAGTAGAGATATTTAAAGCCAAAGGCCATATGGATAATATGGTTCACATTAAGTGGATTTGGTGCATCAAATAATTGATCAGGATTATTTAATGTAAAGTCATCAAACTTAATTGTGTACTTATGCCATTCTTTTTCCACTTTATCGATGACATATCTATACCATTCACCTGTATCCATGGTTAATTGGATGGTCATTTCAGAAGCGACATCTTTTTCGTTAAGATAAGCCACTGCTGGATCATCAAATTTAACGGAAGCATCCTTAAGCCAGATAGAGAAGGCGTTTAAATCACTATTAACATTCTTTGTGTCTAACATGATTTGATATGTCGCCATTTCCATATCCGCTTTATAGTCAAATTCAGCGCAATATGTATTATTACTACCACCAGCTTTATGGATGGTATCTAGTTTCATTGCTTCGTCTTTATTGACGACACTTTGATCCCAGTAGTAATACATTTCGGTATAGACGTTATAGTTATTGAAGTTATCGATACAACCGTCTTGAGTAACAGTTCTTGTTCTATTCTCAACGACATCATCAATCTTAATAACTTCTAAGTCCTTAATGGATAAGCTACCTGTGGAGTAATTGTCCGCTAAACCGATATTAAACTTCTGGATGAAATAGAACTGTTTCGCGCCATCACCGGTCATATAATCAGTTCTTTGGAACGCTTTAAGAGGAACGATTAATTCTTTATAGTCATCCTTAATTAAGAAGTTGAATGATAGCTTAAACTGCCATCTATCGTTATCTTCTTCTAAGATTCTGAAATAGAAGTTTGAGTTAGAGGAAGCACCCGTATATTTCACTTTCATACGGATGGCGTCACCGGCGACAAAGTATCTATAAACATTAACGTTTTGGAAGCCATAACCAGAGAAACCATTTGGATTGGTATCAGCGTTTTTCGCTGTGAAGTTAAGTGTTAATTCACTACCATCTTCACTAATGACCATATCATTTCTAAAGTCATAGTTTTCATAAGTCCAATCTTTTGGATCAGTACTTCTAAAGTCCATCTTTTGGATGAACATATCTTTATAGTCATCGTATTTGACCGCTTTGATGTTAGAGAATAAGCAAATACCATCACCAAAGGTTCTTTCAAAGACGATTTCAAAGTATCTAATATGTTGCCAGTCAAATTTTCTATTAAAGATATTTGTGCCCGCAGTTCTTAATTCAAAGTCATCATAACGCATTAAAATTGTTTGTTTCGCGTTATTAGAAATTTGCACTTGTTTATGCCAGTATTCCCCATCATAGTCCAAGACACGGACTAAGACAGTCGCATCATGACCGGAATAATAGAAATTGAAATAGAAAGAGTCAGTACCATATAGTTCACGGTCTTCACTCTTAGTAATAACAATCCAACCATCACTCTTAGCGATACCTTGATTAGTGTGTTCTTTGTCAAAAACAATCGCTAAAGAATCATGACCAGTACCAAAGAAGTCACTTCTATCAATCTTGATATCAGCGTAGCTACCTTCTTTATGTAAGACCCAATCTTGTTCATCTTCAATCTTGATTGGGATTTCATCGATATGAGGAGAGGCGACAAAGAAGTTACCCACTGGTGATTTCTTAGTGTGGTCCGCGTTAACCGCGGTCACTCTCCAATAATAGAGAATATCTTTTTTAGGAAGATTAAAGTTAAGCGCGTATTGATTGCTCGCTAAGTTGCTTTCTTTAACGTAGACTTCATCTTCATCGTCCATGACGAATGAGGCAGTACTAGCAATTTCAATTTGATAATTATCCGCATTACTGGCTTCTTCCCAAGTAAATGTAAAGTATGTATCAGTTACAAAACCGTTTTCAGGACCAGTTAAATTAAAGTCACCGATTTCACCAGTCTTCGTGACTTTTTGGATGCTTGTTTGGTTATAACTAGTATCTTGATTATTGGCCTGACCACAGCCAATAAGCATGAATGGAAGGAGTAATAAACCTAAGAATCTCTTTTTCATAGTCTATAGCTCCTTAGTTGAGAGGATGACCATGGAGTTTTGAGGAACACTAATTTCGATTTGATCGTGTAAGGAAACTTCTAAAACTTGGTTCTCTTTAACAAATCCATCATCACCAATCTTTAAATCCGCTTCATTGTAGATATAAACGTAGACTATGCTTTGGTCAGTGAAGTCTTCTGCAATTCTAAATGTCTTGGTCACAGGCATCATGCCTCTATTAATAGCGACGACACCAGCGTAGCTTTCAGCAGGACCAATAACAGCCATACTTCTAAAGGTGTTATCGACTTCTGGATTGTTTGCAGCGGTATCAATAATCTTGCTACCTTTTCTCATTAAGTTAGTAAGTAAGACACTACTGTGATACCAAGGTCTTAATCTTTGTTTCATGGCACTGTCAGTAGAAAGGGATGAGAACATACCCCAACCTTTAGATGTCATAGTGCCATCTGCGTTATACATAAAGTGCATGCCATCATCAAAGTCCCAGTAGACAATTGAGTTAACACCCGCGATAGCGCATTGTAAGGTGTAGTCCGCCATTCTGAGGCCATATGAGTAGTTAGCGATATAAGCGTTACTATCTGTTTCAGCGTTTTTGCCATCATATAGACCAGCTTCCCAAATGTGTGGGATTCTAGTAACGCCTAAACCAGCATCGTTTTTCTTAACTTTGTTATAGATATCTTTAATACGAACAGCTAAGTCACCACTATCAATGATCATATTTGGACAATAGACGTGGAAACCATAATCACCGACTGCTTCTTTTAATTCATCACTCGTGGAGATACCTGTAAAGTATTCATTAGTGCCTTCAAAACCAGTGGTGTCTCCACCGATGATTTTGATATTTCTAAAGCCTCTATCATCGAGGGCTTTTCTCACATTCTTAACACCTTGTGCCCAAATATCGAATGTGTTGTTGTAGTTTTTAGATTTACCTTCAACACCAGAGTAGTTAGGTTCATTGGAGTTAACAAAGTATTTAATACATTTAATGCCTTGGAAGTGGATGAGATATTCTAAGATATCCGCGGTCATCGTGGCCCATCTTGGATCACTAGTGACTTTAGTAAACATGTTATATTCATCTTTACCTAAGCTACCAGGGACATTCCAACAGCCAAAAGCCACATCGATATCATGGTCATCACAATATCTTAGGACATCAATAGTGTTGTTCATTAATTTATTTGAGAAGTTATATTCCCATGTATCATTACTTGTATCGTTATCGTATTTATCATCGAAGTTGGTGATGAACCAGTCATAGTTGAGCATACATCTAGTGACTTGAGGATTGAGTCTATCCATAATCTTTAAGGATCTTTCCCAAGAGTCACTAGAAAGCTTATCAGGGTCTTCATAAGTACCCCATTCAACACCTAAGCCTTCAAAGTTATCTAAGACAACGTGTTTCTTATCAAAGGTGAGATGGTCCTTATCAACCTTCCCTCCTTGATTATTACAGCCCGCTAATGCGGTGACACAAGAAGATAATAAGACAAGGGATATTAAGTTTTTAGTCCTTGCTTTCATAAAATTATTTTCCTAACTTAGCGTTAATTTCTTGGAGAACTTTCTTCCAGTTATTATCTTCAAAGGATTTCTTATAGTTTTCTAAAGAAATCTTATCAAAGCAGTATTTTAATACTGCGGTGTTCGCATCGTTTAATAAACCTTCAGTCTTATCGTTTTTAGAAGGTGTGGACATCCAAGAGATATCCGCTGGTTCTTTAACAACACGTAAGTTACCAGCTTCTTTCGCGACTTTCATTTCATTTTGCCAAGCGGTTAAGATGTCATAAGCATCTTTTTCAGTAAATGGGTCATAGGACTTTGTATCGTTACCTAAGGTGGCCATATATCTTAAGTATTTAGCACCATTAGTTTTAGTGGCGTATTGACCTGTCATGGAGTCTTTTTCCCAACCCATTTCGCTTAGAACGACTTTACCGTCCACGATAGAGTAGTCATAGCCTTCTTTACCGTAGATGGCGAGTCTAGTACCTTCTTCAGTTAATAAGTAATCTAAGATGTCTAAAATCTTTTCTAATTTCTTATCAGAGATATCAGCGTTAAACATGGTCATAGAGAACCAGTTTTCTGTACCTTCTAAGGCAAACTTACCATCTGGTCCTTGAATCTTTAAGAAAGCGGTACCATCATCTAAGTCCACAGTCTTTTGGGAAGCTTTGAATAACTTTCTTAGTTTGATGTAGTTGGCTAAAGAATAGTTATCGTATAGGATAGCGGCTTGTCCGCCTAAATATAATTGGTTAGCTTTGTTATCAGCGAAGTTATATTGGTCTTGTGAATAAATCTTCTTATTACTAACAAAGTCTTTAGCGACTTCTAAGCCCGCGAGATACTTTTCACCAGCAAAGTTAGCAATGGCGTTACCACTACTATCTTTTGCGTAGCAGTGAGGAGCGTCTTTATAGAAGTTAGTGACGCTTGGGAAGCCCCATTGTTCATCCACTAAGACGGAGGCTTGTGACATACCAGATAAGGTCTTTAAGTTAGTGTTAAAGGCATCACATAATCTAGTGAATTCATCCCAGGTATAAACATCGCCTTCTTTATAGACTGGTTTATAGTTAGGAACATCTTTATTGATTACATCAATTTGTTTAGCCCAGTCTCTTCTATACACATAGGTGAAGTTTGAGAAGTCCTTTTGAGGATTGTTAATATCATTCGCAATTGGAATACCGTATAACTTACCATCAATCTTTAAAGCGTCGATATTAGAGATGTTATCAAGCATCTTCTTAAGATTTGGCCATTTAGACATATTATCTGGTAAAGCTTTAAGCATGCCGAAGTCGACCCACGATTCATAAGTTGAACCATAGTTATAGGCTTTTAAGTTGAACTGAATTGAGTCAGTTAAGTTATTACCGTTAATCGCGGTATTAACCATCGTATCCCAATCTTCATAGGCATAGTTACTAGCTTTAATAGTGACACCGAACCTTTCATTAATCATATCGGTGTACATGTCTTCACCTTGCCATTGATCAAAGTAGACGTTTTTAAGATTTAAGATAAGACGACCATTTTTATCATATTCGTCCGCGCCATTTTGATTACCGCACGCTGTTAATGAAGTTAAACTCATTAAAGCGGTTAATACTGCTCCATAGATGATTTTGTTTTTCATAAATATATAAACCTCCTATATTTATCCTTTGATTGCCCCAACGACAATACCTTTGACAAAGAATCTTTGTAAGAATGGATAGAAACACATCATTGGTACAATGGTGAAGAAAATACTGGCCATTGTTAAACCTTGAGAGAATCCATCTACTGCCTCTGGGTTTTCGATATTAGAGCTGACCGTTGCAATCATATTTCTTAAGACCATTTGTAATGGCCAAATTTCCGTTTTATCTGGAATGAACAACATCGCGTTATACCATGAGTTCCAGTTACCAACAGCGAAGAATAAACCAATTGTCGCTAACATTGGTAAAGATAATGGTAAGAAGATCTTTACGAAGATGACTAAGTCATTCGCGCCATCAATCTTCGCGCTTTCTTCCATTTCCGCTGGTAAGGATGCGAAATAGTTACGCATGAGTAACATATTAAAGGTATCAATCGCACCTGGGATAATCATGACCCAAATGGTGTTCATCATACCTAAGGACTTAATTAAGTAGTAGTAAGGAACCATACCACCACCAAAGAACATGGTCACTAAAATCATATTCATGACAAAGTTCTTACCAGTCCATTTGTTACGAGACATCGCATAACCTGTAATGACTGTAAAGAATAATTGATAAGTAGTACCACCGATCAAAAGAATCATGGTAATACCAAAACCAGACCATAACTGATTATTCGTAAACACTTGTTTATAAGCATTCAAATCTAATTCAGTTGGCCATAATAAGAGATTGCTCTTTAAATAACTAGCTTCACTAGAAATAGAAATCACAAAGGCATTCCAGAATGGGAAGATAATTAATATCGCGTAGATAATAAGAATCGTAACGATAATAATATCTAAACCTTGAATCTTTCTATCTCTAGAAGAGCCCTTTGGGCGAAGTGGGAGTCTCTCTAATGCTTGTTCACGTTTCATATTAGATAATACCCCTTTCCCCGCATGCTTTAGCGATTCTATCGACACTGATAACTAAGGCAAAGGAAATGACTGATTTAAATAAACCAATCGCTGTACCAATACCAGCGTTACCAGAACCACTGACGTAGTGATAATAAATATATGTATCGATGATGTTCACATCATCTCTAAGGACATCGTTACCTAAGTTTAAGATTTGATCAAAACCTGCAGAGAGAACACCACCAACGGACATGATTAATAAGAGAATCGCGGTTGGTTTAATACCAGGTAAGGTAATATGCCAAATCTTTTGTAAACGAGTAGCGCCATCGATATCTGCGGCTTCATATTGGTCTTGAGGGATACCCGCCATAGTGGCTAAGTAGATAATGCTACCCCATCCAGCTTCTTTCCAAATATCAGAAGCAAAGATCATGCCGAAGAAGAAACCCTTATCTAGCAAGAAGTTAGTTCTACTACCACCCATGGCCTCGACGAGGGAGTTAACCGCACCATTATAGGCAAACAAGGAGAAGACGAAACCAGAGACAACAACCCATGATAAGAAGTGTGGGAATGTAACAATGGTTTGAATAGTCTTCTTAGCCTTAATCATTCTTAATTCATTAAGTAATAAGGCAATTGTGACCGCGCCTAAGAAGGAGATAACAATCTTTACTGAACCGATAATTAAAGTGTTTCTAAACGAGAGCCAGAACTTCGCATCATCAAAGACTTTAACAAAGTTATCAAAGCCAACGAATTGGCTACCAAAGATACCAACTTTAGGATTAAACTTTTGGAACGCCATTAAGACGCCATACATTGGGACATAACAGAAAACAATATAGAAAATAATAGCAGGGATGATCATCATGATGAGGTACTTACTCCTCAAGAGTCTACCCCCTAGCTTTCTAAATGGATTGTTACGTCTAGCAATAGTCGTGAGTTCCATAATCTTTATCTTTCGTATTTGAGAATGTAATCAATCACTGTATCGATATCAGTGAATAATAATTCTGTAACTGTATCCGCTCCACCAGCGTAAATAGCAATACGTCCTGTCTTACTATCTGTTAAACAAGAAACAGGGAATAAGACATTAGGGACATAACCGCTTGTTTCGTAAATCTTTTCAGGTGCGAGTAAGAAGTTACCACATCTATGTAACACCTTACTTGGATCGTCTCTATCAACGATAGCCGCACCAATGCTATAAACTAAACCTGAACAGGTGAGATTCGCACCATGGAAGAACACTAACCAACCTAAATCACATTCAATCGGGGTTGGTCCCGCGCCAATCTTAGTGCCACACCACCATTCGTATCCTCTTTCCATAACGTGTCTATGTTTGCCCCAATATTCCATATCTTTTGAGTAAGATAGGAAAATATCACCAAATTGGGTATGTCCTGAGTCACTTGGACGAGAGAACATCGCATATTCTCCGTTAATCTTTCTTGGGAATAAGACACCATTTCTATTAAATGGAAGGAATGGGTTATCCACGAGTTCAAAGTCTTTGAAATCTTTTGTTTTGCCAATGCCTAATGTTGGACCATGGTTAGAGGTACAGAAAATGATATAGTATGTACCTTCTAGTTCCACGAGTCTTGGATCATAAGCATATTCTAATTTAATTGATTTTCCTTCTTTATCGTGGAAAACAATTGGATCTATTTCAAAATCAAAATGGATACCATCTTTGGAGTGTCCCACGAATAAGAATGGGATACCGTTTTTCGTGTCCGCTCTAAAGACACCAATGAATTCTCCGTTATATGCCATAACAGCGCTATTAAAGACTCTAGAAGCATTTGGGAATGGATTCATAGAGATAACAGGATTGTTAGAATATCTCCATAAAGGAGAATCACATCCTTCTGGACGTGGCTCATATGGCATATTCGCTAATTCGTTTCCATAGATTTTATGTTTCATAATTAATACCTACTTTTTAACTTCTATATTTGATTCTCTTTCAATAAAGTCACATCTGATGACGATTTGAGAATAAGGGATTTGATGTGACTTTATGGAATTAGCCACATATTTCGCTACTTCCTCACCAATCTCTTGGCGGGGAATATTAAATGTCGATAATCTTGGAGTCATGAAGTCTCCAGTCCTGATGTTATCGAAGCCGATAACAGAGATATCTTCAGGAACCTTTTTACCTAAGCGATTAATGGTTTTAATTGCATTTAATGCGATGATGTCATTAGCGCACACAATCGCATCAATGTCTTGTTTACTTAATGCATCAATGAGCATTTGCTCATCAGCGTAATTCTTTTTGTCATTATTAAAGATAATTGAACATGGTTTATTGACTTCTTTTTTATGGTTTTCCATCGCCGCCATATAGCCTTCATGTCTTTCTCTAAAGGATAAGCTATGGGAGTCACTGCCATAGAAAGCAATATTAGTGTGTCCTTGTTGGATTAAACGTTGGACCGCTAAATAGGAAGAATCGTAGTTTGAGAATTTAAACTGTGTGGCTTCACTATGGAAGGTTTTAGGATCAACAATAACAATTGGTTTACCCTTACCCACTAAGGCATCCATGATTTGTTTTGGAGCGACATGGATGATGATAAAAGCGCTGCAGGATGATTCTTTAAGCTTTTTAAGAAGAGTGTCATCAATCATATCTTCTTCGAAAGCGAAGTATTCCACGATTAAGTTACTTCTTGATAACGTGGATGATATCGCAGTGATGATTGGTTGCCAGAAATCTTCTTTAAAGAGAATACGGCTAGAGCCAATCAAAAGGACACGGTTAGATGAGACTTTATGGACTTTAAGTTTAGAAGTGTCATAACCGAGTTCTGTGGCCTTTCTAATGATTTTCTCTCTTGTGGCATCGGAGACATTGTTTTTACCCCCTAACGCTCTAGAGACTAAACCTTTAGTAACTCCACATTCGATAGCGATTTGATCTAAAGTTGGTTTTTTCATATTCTTATTATCTTTAATTAATTATTAATAATTATACGAGTATAGGAGGGGTATTAATTACCCCTCCAAATACGCGTTTATATTTGTGCAAGTTAGGCAATAGAGCCTTGGAAAACTGTATCGGCTGGTAAATAGGCCGCCATTTCACCAGTTGTGCTGATGACTGTGAATGTCACAACACCTGCTTGGTCACTTGGAGCATATGTACCAGTAATGACTGTCTTTTCACCACCCATGAAGGCAGGAACAGTAATTGTCATCTTGTTACCGATTAAGGTGAATGTTGCATTGAGTGAACCACCTAATTGAGCGCATGTAAGTGTACATTTGCCTTGTTCACCTAATGTGATGGAGGCTGCAGCACCATTAGCGAGTGCACCACTCATTTCTAAGTCCTTAATGGCTAAGAATGGAGCAGCGATGTTCATTTCTTCAGAATAGAACATTGCATCATCAACATAGAAGTAGTCAGCTGCACCACCACCACTTACTTTGTCAGGAACATAAGCGACACCATAGTATGTCTTAGCTGGATCTAGTGGGATAACAACTTGTGTCCAATCACTATTAGCAGGAATTTGTGCTTCAACATAAGCTCTATTGCTTTGTTGTGTAGAAGCGGTAACTGTTGCTTGATAGTAAACGGATGTTTTGACTGTTAAGGCCACAGAGTTCGGATTCTTAACCCAGTAACTGAAGTAGTTAACACCTGTATGACCTTTAGCGGAACCGTCGAATAAGCCCCATGTCATATATCTCATGACATTGGATTTGTTACGTTTCATCTTCAATGAGTTAGTGCCACTATGAGCGATGGACGTTTCAAGTGATAATTGATCACCACTACCACCCATTAAGTCCCAACCGCTGCCACCGACTGTAGAACTACTACCACCGCCGTTGTAATCACAGTAGTAAGCACCACGAGCACCGGAACGGTTGTTAACGTCTTTATTGCTTTGATAGTACATCTTGCCACTTTCGGTATAGCTTTCAGCGTTATCTAAGACGTCCATTTCGTTGAATGTGAATTCACCAAATGTTTGAATGACACCAGTTGCGGAAACGTATTCTAATTTGTTGCTATCAAGATTGATGTTTGCGACATATGTACCATAAGTACCGAAATCGAATGAGATTTGATCGTTTTCTTGTGTATATGTACCTTCTATGGTGGTGCTCATCATTGGGAAATCCAATGTAACAGTATTGTTCTTTTTGACTGTTAATGTGGAACCAGCATAACCAGCGATATTAGCGAAGAACACTTGACCATTCTTTAACGCACCATATGTCACTGGTGGTTCTGGTGGAATGTATTGAGCGTATGGACTTGCTGTGTAGACTTCAACATCATCGATGTATAAGCCAGCATCACTACCGTTTTTGTCCATAGAGACCATGAAGCCATAGTATGTAAGAGCAGGATTGAGGTCAATTTCATAATGTGTCCATTGGCCAATAGCTGCATCTAGTGTGAATGTTTGTTTTTTGACTTGTTCGTCAATAGTAGCGTTTCTTGGTTTAGATTGTGAATACATACGAACTGTGAATGCTTTGACATAGTTGTATGTTTTAGCCCAGAAGCTTAATTTGCTACCACGGAAGTTATTTTGTTCCGCTGTACCATCGAATAAGCCCCATGTCATATATCTCATTGCATAGGTACCAGAGTTCTTCATGTAGAGATAGTTATTACCGGAATGGCCACCATTTGTTCTGAGGGAGAGTTGGTTACCTTCGCCGCCCATTAAGACCCAACCTGGGCCACCGAATGTTTCGTATTCATGGCTACCACCGGAGCAGTATTCAGAATAGTAAGCACCACGGCAACCGGAACGATTGTTAATGTCCATATTACTTTGATAGTAGGACTTACCATCAGAGGTATATTGATCGTAATTATCAACGACTTGAACAGCATTGAGATCAACACCGACAACACCTTGTGCCATAGTACCAGATGCTTCGACGTACTTCATTGTTTGACCGCCGTTCTTTAATTGGGCTTTGTAAACTAAGGAAGTACCATCATCAGCAGAGGTGAATGTCATATTCTTATCTGCATCAACAGCAACGTTACCTGGAATTTCTAATGGAGTTTCCATGTCGATGATGGTGGCTGTTGCCGCACCATTAGCGCCTAATTCGACTTTAACGGTATGACCATCATTTAATAAGCCTGTATATCTGGTGTATTGACCCATTGTTTCAACTTCAGATTTGTTCACTGGTTCATCTAATGTGACAAATTGAAGATTATCAACGAATGCAAAGTATTTTTGACCACCAATATTGTCATTACCTTGGACGAAGAAGCCAACGTCAGTGATGTAGTTGGTAATATCGTCAACATGAGCACCGATCATATCAGTGGCTGTTTTAATTGTCTTACCAGCTTCGCCCCATAATTGCCATGCATCATCCGCTAGTGGAATAACGTATTCAACGTATTCACTTGTTGTTGGATGGAATTCATATGTGAAGGATGGTTCTTGGACTTGGCCCATGAGTGTGGCCTTGCCCTTTAAGATAACCTTAACAGTGTTGATTGATGGGATTTGCATATTGAACTTAATCGCATTAGCAGCTTTTGAGAATGCACCGAGTTCATTATGTTTAAGGAATCTGAAGCCTGTACCATTTTCCCAGCCATCAAATCTAAGGGCTTTGTTACCTTCAGTAGCTTTACTACCGATACTGACAGCAGCGTTTGTATCTACCCAAGCATTGCTATTACCATCGTATTTTTGGACGGTCCAAGCATCCGCCATTGAGCCGTTAGAAGCATATGATTCAAAGTCATCAATAACTTGGGAAGCAGCGTATTCTGCGAACACTGCGGTAAAGGTTGTATCTTGAGTAATTGGTTGATTTAAGTCTTTATCCCAACCTTTGAATCTGTATTTGACTGCGTTAGCGTCGCCTTCTCTAGTTGGTTCAGCACCGTTATAAACGGCTTTTTGACCATCTTCGACTTCACCGCTTTGGACTTCAACACCATTAACAACGAATTTAACAGTGAACTTTTGGTTAGCGACTGTAATATTGAATGTTGCGGTCTTTTCTTGGTATGTGACAGTGACTGTCTTTTGACCAACACTGGAGAAGTCAACTTGACTGACTGTATAGCCAGAAGCGACGACTTGAGTGGAATTATCACTATACTTGGCTGTGACCACCATACCCGCTAAGTCTAAGGCTGTATCTCTAGTTGTGTAGGCCACCTTTGTTGGAGGAGTAACACTAATAGAAACTAATACAGCAGCAACTGTAATTTGGAATGTGGCAGTTTTGCCTTCAAATGTAACAGTAACTGTCTTAGCACCTGGAGTGGAGAAGTCAACTTGACTGACTGTATAACCTGTAGAGATGACTTTAGTGGAGTTATCGCTGTATTTAGCGGTAACAACCATGCCTGCTAAATCTAAGGCTGTATCATTTGTTGTATACGCAACTTTTGTAGGAGCGGTAACAGAAATAGAAACTAATGTAACCGCAACAGAAGAGCTTGATGATGAGGAGGATGAGCTACTACTTTCACTACTACTGGATGAGCTAGTGACTGTTGAAGAAGTTGTAGCTTGTCCTGAGCTTGTATTACTTGTGGTAGAAGTTTCCGCTGGGTTACAGGCACCCAAAACCATACCCATAGTGATAGCAAGCGTTAGAAAAGCGAATTTTTTCTTATTCTTCATAAGATTTTCCTTCCTTGCATTATGCAATATGTTTTAAGAGTTTTTCACTCCTTGACACTTGCATTATAATGCACGAAGAAAACACTAAGAAAGTAAAAACTGATAAACTTTATGATGTTTTTTGTAAACTTTTTAAAATGTTTACTAAATAATATAAACAAGAATATATCTAAATTAATGAATATTTAAATAATAATTAAATTAATTAAGGAATAATAAAAACCCACTTGTAAACTTTTTATTATTTGGTTTATTTCGTGGGCTTTATAAGATTGATTTAATCACGGCTTTTAACTCTTGAGCCATCCGCTCATGTGCATCGACATAAGCGTGGTTACTAATCGCACTATTATCCCCATTAAACTTATGGATATATAAATTTTTATATAAAGGTTTTAAATATTCATATGTTTCTTCATATAAATAGTAAGCATTTTCTTCTTTTAAAGTGCCATAGACCATTAAGATTTTTAGATTACTATTATTTCTTATTTCATGATCAATGAGGTTTTGATATTGTCTTTTAAAATAGTTGATTCTTGTATCTCTTAAACCACTGTCTTCAGAGATATAAGAGTTATCATTACAACCTAAAGAAATGATTAAAATATCTTCTTTAAAATGATCTTCATAATCTATATTGGAGTTGACACATAATTTATCAATAAAATCGATAACTCCAATATTTTTTGGAGTGGTATATGAAGAGAATGTTAAGCCCCAACCTGAAGCGGAGAAGATATCCATTTCCATATCTAATTCATATAGACCTTGATAGATAAAATCTCTAACGGAATCTGAGGTATGAATAGAAGGATTATCATTATGAGAGAGGATACCAAATCCTGCGACTGTTGAGTCACCGAACACTCTGACTTTTTTATAATATTGATGGTCATTTCTAAGAAGTTCACCATGAACGATGATATCTTTAATCACTAAGTTATTATCATTAGCCTCATTGGCCTTAATAATATCGATATAGTGAATACTTTTTTCTTTAAACTTATATTGATAGACACCACTTTCATTTAAGACTTTTATCTTATTAGAGTAGTCTCTATCAATGATGATATAAAAGTATCCTGGTCTTGGTGATGAACTAAGAATCACCTTAAAAGCATCACCGTTCATCTTAAAAGAAACAGATGATCCACCATTATATAGATGAATATGGTCATCTTTAAAAAGATGTCTTCCATTAATTAATAAATTAGCAATATCTATCATTAAATTCATTGTATCGTGTGTGTTATAAAGCTCAATTAAAAATATATCTGTTTACTAAAATTTATAAAAGTTTACTAAAACATTGATTATTATATAAATGTATGAAAAACGTTTTTAAATTTTTACTATTATCCCCAATAGCGTTTTCCGCTATGGGATGTAACCAAGAGAAACCAAAAGAACCAAAACCAGTGGATGTGGTTGTTATATCTGGTCAAAGTAACGCTGTTGGTTGTACACACACTAAATGTATTGCTAGATCCATAGGATCAATGAAAGAAAAAGAGTATATGAGAGGATACGAAGGTATCCAAATTGCCTATGATTCTTGGACTAAGGATGTCGATGGTAATAATAACGCCATCTTCTATTCACAAAATAAGAGCAAGGATAATAACTTTGTTAAAGTCATGCTAGGTCAAGGTAACTCTTTAGCGACTTTCGGTCCTGAAATCGGTATCGCTGAAAGAATGCATGAAAAATACGCTGGCAAGTTATTCTTAATTAAATATGCCTGTGGGGCATCTAACCTTAAAGATGATTGGGCTAAAAGAAACTCCCCAATGTATAACAGATTCATTGAATATGTGAAACTACAAATGGGTAATCTTAAAGACCAAGGATATATCCCTACTATTAAAGCCTTCTGTTGGATGCAAGGTGAGGGTGATTCCTATGATGGATACTACCAAGAATACTATGACAATCTAAAAGAATTCGTTGGTAACGTTAGAACAGACCTTAAGGAGCTTGCTGGCAACAAAGACATGCCATTTATCGATGCGGGTATAAATAACTCGCCACAGTGGCAATATTACCGCAAAGTGAACGAAGCTAAAGAACAATTCGCTAACGATAGTGACAATAATATCTATATCGACACTATCGCCGCGGGATTACATACCAATCAAGAACCATTTGATAATGTAGATACCGCTCACTACGATACAGAATCTCAAGTACAATTAGGAAACTTATTCGCTGAACATTTTGAAAAGTTCTTAGACCCAATCGAATAGATAAAGGAAGCCAAATTTGAAATGCTAGTGTAAAAGTGGACAAGGGTAAAAAAGACCCATCCACTTTTTTCTTTGCTATTCTATTCACAAGGAGGTTTGAAATG
>JBGUMU010000093.1:0-7830 GCA_045116995.1 Bacilli bacterium | reverse complement strand
GGTTGGAATGCCGCAGAAGAGATTCTAAAGGATAAGTAATATGTCAAAAGACGAAGTTAAATTCCAAGAAGATTATAAATACGGTTTTAAAGACAAAGATACCTCTATTGTTAATACTGGTATTGGTTTAACTGAAGAAGTCGTTAGACAAATCTCCAAGTTAAAAAACGAACCAGAATGGATGCTTGAGTTTAGACTCAAAGCTTTTAAAGCATTCCAAGAAATGCCTATGCCAAGTTTTGGTCCAGATTTATCAATGCTTAATTTTGATTCCTATACATACTTCACTCGTATGGCCAATGGTGAGGCCAAAAACTGGGATGAAGTTCCTGAAACTGTTAAAAACACTTTCCAAAAGCTAGGTATTCCAGAAGCTGAACAAAAATATCTCGCTGGCGTATCCACACAATACGAATCTGAAGTCGTTTATCACAATATGCTTAAAGAAGTGGAAGAAAAAGGTGTTATTTTCCTTTCCACAGATATGGGCTTAAAACTCTATCCTGAAATTTTTAAGAAATATTTTGGTACAGTCGTGCCAATTAGGGATAATAAATTCTCCGCTTTAAATGGTGCTTGTTGGTCAGGCGGTTCTTTCGTCTATGTACCAAAAGGCGTCCATTTAGAAAAGCCATTACAATCTTATTTTAGAATTAACAATGAGAAGACTGGCCAATTTGAAAGAACATTAATCATCGTTGATGAAGGTGCGGATGTCCACTACGTGGAAGGTTGTACCGCTCCAAGTTATTCTAAAGAATCTTTACACTCTGGTGTTGTTGAAATCATTGTTTTGAAAAACGCCAAATGCCGTTATTCAACAGTGCAAAACTGGAGTACAAATATTGTTAACTTAGTTACTCAAAGAGCTATTTGTTATGAAGGTGCTTCTATGGACTGGATTGATGGCAATGTTGGTTCGGGTACAAATATGAAATATCCAGCGGTTATTCTTGCGGGTGAAGGCGCTAAAGGCACATGTATCTCTATTGCTGTTGCTGGTAAGGGCCAATATCAAGATGCTGGTAGTAGAATGATTCACTTAGCGAGCAATACATCATCCACAATTATTTCCAAATCAATTGTTAAGGGTGGTGGTACTGCTAACTATCGTGGCACAGTTAGACATATGAAGAACGCTAAGAACTGCCGTAGCCACGTGGAATGCGATACTTTAATCCTAGATGATAAGTCTTATAGTGATACCATTCCAAATAACGAAGTTAAAAATAACACCTCATATATTGAACATGAAGCCACAGTGAGTAAAATATCTGAGGATCAATTATTCTATTTGATGTCACGTGGTATTTCTGAAAAAGATGCAACCCAAATGATTATTATGGGATTCATTGAACCATTCAGTAAAGAACTCCCAATGGAGTATGCAGTTGAGTTGAATCAACTTATTAAATTAGATATGGAAGGTAGTGTCGGTTAATGTTTGATTACGATGTCATTGTTGTTGGTGGTGGACATGCAGGCCTAGAGGCCGCTTTTGCTTGTGCCCACATGAATAAAAAGACATTACTTTTAACCTTAAATAAAGAAATGATTGGCAACATGCCATGTAACCCATCCATCGGTGGTTCTGCTAAAGGCATCGTCGTTAGAGAAATTGACGCTTTAGGCGGTATGATGGGTATTGCGGCCGATCATCATTATTTGCAATTAAAGATGCTTAATACTGGCAAAGGTCCAGGCGTGCAATGCTTAAGAGCCCAACAAGATAAGCTTGAATATCCAAAATATTGGCAAGAACTAGTGGCTAAAGAAAGTAACCTTACTCTTGAAGAAGGAATGGTCACCTCTTTAATTTGTGAAGATAGCGTTATACACGGTGTTGTGCTCGAAACTGGTAGCCGTATCCGCTCAAAAGCCGTTATCTTAACCACTGGTACCTACATGGAAAGTCAAATCTTCCGTGGCCATGACGTGAAGGATGAAGGCCCAGATGGACAAAAGCCATCATTAGGTTTATCTCCATTCTTAAGAAGTATTGGCATTGAAACATTTAGACTTAAAACCGGTACTCCTCCAAGAATCAAAAGAGACTCAATTGACTTTAGTAAAGCAACCCCTCAACCAGGTACAGATAGACACTTAGCGTTCTCTTATGAAACTAAGGAATTCATTCCAATTGATAAGCAAGAACTCTGCTATTTGGTTTACACTACACCAAGAACACATGAAATCATTAGAGAACACTTAAAAGACTCTGCTTTATTCAGTGGTTTAGTGACTGGTGTGGGTCCAAGATATTGCCCATCTATTGAATCTAAAATTGTGACTTTCGCTGATAAAGAAAGACACCAATTATTCTTAGAACCAGAATCTAGATATACCGATTCTATTTATTTACAAGGTTTCTCAACTTCTATGCCAGTTGAAGTCCAAGAAGAAATGGTGCGTTCATTACCAGGTTTTGAAAACGCTGTTTTCCTTAAATACGCATATGCAATCGAATACGATGCAATTAGAACTGAAGAATATGGTTCAAATCTTGAGATTAAGAAATGGCCAGGTTTATTCATCGGTGGTCAAATCTGTGGTACATCTGGCTATGAAGAAGCCGCTGCTCTTGGTTTAATGGCAGGCATTAACGCCTCCTTAAAAATTGATGGTAAAGAACCATTAGTGTTAAGACGTGACCAAGCTTATATCGGTGTCATGATTGATGACTTAGTAACTAAAGGTACTGAAGAGCCATATCGTTTAATGTCTTCACGCGCGGAATTCCGTTTAATCTTAAGACACGATAATGCGGATATGAGATTAACCGAAATCGGTCATGATATTGGCTTAGTCAAAGAAGAAAGATATTCCCACTATATTAACAAAGTTAATAATATTAATAAGGTTATCGAAGTTCTTAAAGCTGTTTACTTAGGCTCAAGAAAAGATATCAACAAATGGTTAGAAAGTATTAATTCCAATCCACTTCAAGGTGGTATTCAGGCTTTTGAATTATTAAAAAGACCAGAAGTCTCTTATGTTGATTTAGTGAAATTTGTTCCTGAAATCAAAGATATTGAATTAGATGAATTCGCCATTGAAGAAATCGAAATCATCGCTAAATATGAAGGCTATATTGTTAAACAAATTAGAGAAGCTAAGAATATGGCCAAATTAGAAGAAATGAAGATTCCTTCTGATATGGATTTCTTAAATATGGATGGTTTAGCGTTAGAAGCTAGACAAAAACTAGATAAAGTGAGACCAATGACAATTGGACAAGCATCTCGTATATCCGGTGTTAATCCAAGTGATATTAGTGTATTAATCTTTAATGTGAGGAAGATCCATGAATAAGGAAGCATTTGTTAAAGAACTTAATAGTCGTGGTATTACCTGCGATGAAAAACAATTAAATCTCTTATGGGATTTCATGAGACATGTTTTAAAAACAAACGAAAGTTTCAATCTCACAGCGATTAAAGATGAAGAATCATTCGTGGAGAAGATGCTCTTTGATAGCGCTCTCCTTTTAAATAATCAAAAGTTTGAAGATTTAGATATTTTAGATATCGGTGCAGGCGCTGGTTTCCCAAGTGTTGTTTTATCAATTCTTTCTCCAAAAGCCCATGTCTATGCCTTAGATAGCACCGCTAAAAAAGTGAAGTTCATTGAAGACTATGCTAAGGAAAATAGCCTAGATGTGACTGGAATTACTGGCCGTGCAGAAGAATATGCAAGAGAAAATAGAGAAAGATTTATGGTGGTTACCGCTAGAGCAGTAGCGTCCCTTAGAATCCTTATTGAATTAGCCTTACCAATGCTTAAAGTTGGTGGTGTATTTATCGCTATGAAAGGCCCTGGCTTTGAGCAAGAAATTGCTGAAGCTAAAGGCGCTCTTAAAAAGTTAAATGCGGAAATTGATTATATCTATGAAGATCAATTACCAGAATCTAAAGAGATGAGATCCTTTATATATATCAAAAAGATAAAAGAAACGCCTAATAAATACCCACGTTTATACGGGGAAATTAAAAATAAAGCACTATAATCTTTTATTTGTAAAATAAAGGTATATAATAGAAATCACTTCAGGGCAGCGAAAAGCGACCGGCGGTAAACCCCGCGAGCCTCAAGAGGAGGCAGGAACTTGTGAAATTCAAGTGGCGACAGTAAAGTCTGGATGAAAGAAGTACGTTTTTTAGGCCTTGGGAAAGGTCTATTTTTTATGAAAAGAAAAGTCAGAAGAATTGATGAGATCGTTACCAGGTTCGCCACATTAGGCATGCTTTCAGCATTAGGATTTGTTTTAATGGCATTTGCCAAATTCCCTTATCCATTTGCGCCGTGGCTTGAAATTGAACTTAGCGAAATTGTCACAATTATCGCCTACGCCTTATATGGGCTTCCAGGTGGTATTATCGTTGCAGTCCTTAAAACAGGACTCAAATTATTAGCTGTTGGAACATCCTCTAACTATTTAGGGGAAGTCACAGCGTTGTTTGCTTCATTAATGTTTATCATTGGTTTAGCAATTACAAGTCACTTAAAACTATTTAAGAAAGGCTTAGGACACCGTATCATCTCTTATTCCGCGATTGCGGTATTCGTCGCAGTGATGATGACACTATTAAATGCGATTGTTATTACTCCATCATATTTAACAATCTTTGCTAATCCACCTCACTTATCAACATGTTTTGATAAGGATGTGCTTATGAAAGTGTATAACAAGTTGATGGGCGCTAATTCTACAGTCAATGATCCATGGCTCTATATTGGAGCGGTCAGCATCATCTACTTACCATTCAATTTAATGAAAGCGGCAGCCTGTTTCTTACTCTATGAAATCTTATTCAATAGATTAATCTTCGTCTTTATGAGAAGATCAACATTCTTCAAGAAATACTTCGTTGGTGATATCTTCACTAAAAAAGAAGAGGAAGATAATCCTGACGTAGTGGTTAAAGAAGAACCGCAAAAATAGTGGTTTGGAAGGCACAAAAAAACTAGGTCATTCAAGGCCTAGTTTTTTGTTGTATTTTACTCTTCAACAGAGATTGCACCAACTGGGCATACGCCAACTGCGTCTTCATCGGCTTCGCCTGTAACTGGAGCGGCTGGACCTTCATCAGAGAATTTGAAATCATCTGGGTAGGAACCGACACAAGCGCCGCACATAATGCATGAAGCAGCATCAATTTTTACTCTTTTCTTAGCCATGAGTAATGCCTCCTTGGGTTATATACCATGATTATATCTATATTGAGTGTCTATTTTCAATAGTGAGGGAACAAATTGAGACAAAAAGTCATTTTTTGTTCAAAATCCATTCTAATTAAATTAGAATATACGTGATTGGACTTTTTATGAGCGAAACCAGATTAGAAAAATATAAAAAATATCGTCAATCTATTAATGAATTTAAATCAATTAATAACGAGCCTGAAAGTATTAAAGAAAGAAACAACAGTATCGTTAGTGATAAGATGAACACAACATCCACTCTTCCTTTGGAAGAAGTATTAGGAAAAATCGATAATGAAGATATCGAACCAGCTCCTAAACGTGTTCTTACTAGAAAACTTGTGACTATCATCTGTGTTGCTTTAGCGGGTTTATTATTAATTGCTGGTATCATCATCTTTGCGGCTTACGCATTCGGGGGAAAGTAATATGAAAATTGCTGTTGCTATTGACGGTCCTGCTGCTGCAGGAAAATCCACAATTGCCAAAAAAGTGGCGCTCATGAGAGGTTTTACCTATATTGATACAGGTGCGATGTATCGTGCCTTCACTTGGTATTGCTTGCAAAAAGGAGTGGATTGCCAAGATGAGAAAGCATGCTGTGCTTTAATCCCTGAAGTGCATATCGAATTAAAACCAGGCTATGTCGTTTTGTGTAACGGCATCGATGTCAGTGGTCCAATTAGAGGTACTGATGTTTCTGGTAACGTTTCATATATTGCTTCCTATAAAGACATTCGTCTTGCTTTAGTGGAGCTTCAAAGAAAGATGGCGGAAAAAGATTCCGTTATTATGGATGGACGTGATATTGGTACATATGTTTTACCAAACGCTGAAGTCAAAATCTTCCAAGTTGCTTCCGTTGAAAAAAGAGCGGAACGTCGTTATTTAGAAAACCAAGAAAAAGGTATCGCGTGTACCTATGAAGATATCGTTGCTGATGTGGAAAAGAGAGACTACATTGACTCCCATCGTGCATTTGCCCCTCTTAAACCTGCACCAGACGCTATCCATCTCGATACATCTGATTTAACCATTGATGAAGTGGTGGCAGAAGTTAACAAAATTATTGATCAAAAATTAGCGGAGAAGAAATAAACCTATGGCTCAAGGAATCGTTGCAATTGTTGGCTCACCTAACGTCGGCAAATCGACGATTTTTAATCGTATGATTGGCGAAAGACACGCCATTGTCGATGATGAAATGGGTATTACTCGTGATAGACTTTACGGGCAATGTGAATGGCTTGGTCGTCACTTCTCTTTAATTGATACAGGCGGTATTGAAATCGTTAACCGTCCATTCCAAGAACAAATCCGTATGCAAGCGGAAATCGCGATAAATGAGGCAGACGTGATCGTGTTTGTGGTCGATGGTAAACTTGGCATTACCACTGATGATAGAGTGGTCACAACCATTCTTAGAAAAGTTAAAAAGCCAATTATTTTGGCTGTTAATAAAATTGATGAAGGCTCCCATATGGCGGACGCCCAAGAGTTCTATGGCTTAGGCCTTGGTGAACCTCATGTTGTTTCTGGCGCGCATGGTATTGGTATTGGTGATATCTTAAACGAAATCATTAAATACTTACCAGAAAACAATGAAGAATTAGAAGAAGATAAAGTCACATTCTGTGTCGTTGGTAGACCTAATGTTGGTAAGTCTTCTTTAACTAACGCTATTCTTAATCAAGACCGTGTTATTGTTAGTAATATCTCTGGTACAACCAGAGACTCTATCGACACTCCATTTAATAGAAATGGTAAGAACTATTTAGTTATCGATACAGCAGGTCTTAAGAAACGCGGTAAGATCTATGAATCAATTGATAAATATTCCGCGATACGCGCGCTTAAAGCTATTGAAAGAAGTGAAATTGTTTTATTAGTGCTCGATGGTAAAGAAGGCATTACTGAACAAGATAAGCACGTCATTCAATATGCGACTGATTTACATAAAGCTATTATTATCGTTGTTAATAAATGGGACTTAGTGGACAAGCAAACAAACACCATGTCTGATTATGTCAAAATCATTCGTGAAGAATATAAGTTCCTTGATTATGCGCCAGTCGTGTTTGTTTCCGCTCTTAAAAAGCAAAGACTCGATACCTTATTCGAAACCCTTGATTCTGTGCACGCTGCATACTACACCAGAATTAAGACAAGTTTGCTAAATGAGGTCATGCAAGACGCTCAAGTTATGAACCAAGCACCAAACTTCAATGGTGGTAGATTAAAAATACTCTATGCATCGCAAGTTAGTAGCGCCCCGCCTACAATTGTTTTATTTGTGAACGACCCTAATTTCATGCATTTTTCATATCAACGTTATATTGAAAATCGTTTAAGAGATACATTTAATTTTGATGGAACACCAATTCGCATCGTTTTAAAAAAACGAACGAACCAATCTAAATAAAAATCCCATAATTGTCATATAAAAAATCACACATTTTTAAAAAAGATGTTATACTAAACCTAGAAATAGGATTATCTTGCTAATTCATTTCAACAAAAAGGGAGCATTTGAACATGAAGAAATTCAACAGAAGAGACCTTGTTCAAATTGTTGCAGATGAAGCGCATTTATCCAAAAAAGACGCTCGTGCAGCATTGGACATCTGT
>JBGUMU010000092.1:0-2333 GCA_045116995.1 Bacilli bacterium | reverse complement strand
GTGTTTCTACTTTTTTCATCACTGTTATATAATTAACTCACTGCCCGAGTGGTGAAACTGGTAGACGCACTGGACTCAAAATCCAGCGGTAGCGATACCGTGCCGGTTCGATTCCGGCCTCGGGCACCACTAGAATATGATAGGACTGAGATAAAAACTCAGTCCTTTTTATTAATTTATTAATAAATAACTAGACAGATAACAAAATGCTGGTAAAATATTAACGCTATGGAGAAAACTATGAACGAATCTAAATTATTAAACACAAAACTAAAAACAATCCTCGCTGTATTAATTATCTATGTGATATGTTTCGCTTTCCGTGCTTTAGAATACTTTGTTATCCGCACTGATCAAACATTCTTTGGTGAAGCCTTTATTCATAAACTAATTGGTATCGGCCTAATGGTTGCTGCGATATTTGTCTTCCGTTATAGATTTGAAGATGTTGGTTTTAAAACAGGTAAATCATTCTTCGATATTTTAAAAGGCCTAGCCTTTGGCATTATCGTATTTATCGTTGCCTATGGCGTTGAAATCATTATTCTTGCAGCCTCTAATAACTTAAAGGCTGTTGAGTTCTATGTCACTGCTTATTCAGTCGATGGTGGAGAAGAAGTTAAACGCACTGGCATATTCTTCTTAATATGTGTAATCGGTAACATCATCAACGTTTTAATGGAAGAAGGCGTCTTTAGAGGCTTATTCCAAAAGATGCTAAGCGATAAATATAAATTCCTTATCGCTGGTATTATTGCCTCAGTATTATTTGGCGTATGGCATATTATGGCGCCTTTAAGAAGTTTGATTGATGGTAATAAATCAGTGGGTGGCTTTATTGGTGAATCCGCGATGCTTATTGGCACATCCGCTTTAGTGGGCTTTAAATTCGCTATGATGGGTAAATTAACAGGTAACCTCTACATGGGTATGGGCGATCACTTCGTGAACAACACAATTGTTAATATCCTTCACGTTATCAATAACGAAGGTGAAGCTGATAACTTAACTGTCATCCGTATCTCGATTGCCCAATCAGTATCATTTACCGCAGTTCTTATTTGGTACATCATTGATATGATGCGTAAAAAGAAAGCTGCACAGCAAATCCCAGTGGAACAACAATAATACTTAAATGGCTTTGATGCTTAATGTGTCAAAGCTTTTTATTTATGAGCTGTCTTCATTTTGTAGACAACTGAAAGCATTCATAATAATATGAAAACAGCTATGAAAGTCTACGAATTATCATTTCAAAAGAATATCCGTGATATCGGTGGTATGGTCACAACAGATGGTCATCATATTAAGTATGGCCGCTTAATTAGAGGTAGTGTTTTAACTAAACTCGATGAAAACGATGAACAAATAGTTAAAGGATTAAACATCACTGATATTATCGACTTTAGAAGCCCTGATGAATTTGAGTTTTATCCTGATTTCCATCTTGATGGAGTAAGAATGCATAATCTTCCAGTTTTAAGTAAGAAAACTAATGAAGAAGCTAGACAAAGAATGAAGAATTCTGATGGTAATCTTTTATGGTTCTTAGAAGACCAAACAAGTGGCTTTGATCATCTAGTCAAAGTTTATAGTGAATTCATCACTACAGAAGACGGCATTGGTGCTTATAAAAAGTTCTTTGATATTATCTTAAAAGATAATAGAGTGACATATTTCCACTGTTCACAAGGCAAAGATAGAACCGGCTTTGCGGCCTATCTTGTGGAGATTGCTCTAGGCGTCTCTGAAGAAGATGCGATGAATGATTATTTATATTCAAATATCGCCATGGAAAAGCGCGCTGAAATGATGCTTAGAAGAGTGGAGTATCTTCCTTTCTATAATGAAGAGTATAAACAGAGTTTAATTGATGTGTTTTCCACTAGAGTGGAATACATGAACTCTGCAATTAATGCGATGAAAGAACATTATGGAGGCACAATTAATTACATTAAGGATGCCTTAGGCGTGGATATTGATAAGCTTAAATCCTTATATTTGGAATAATATTTACTTTTAAGTAATACTCATATAACATAAATAATGTGCAGTAGCACAAAACATATTAAATATATAAGCGGGAGTAGCGAAGTTAGAATCTCGTCAACACGGTGAATAACCCGGGACTAACCAGTGTATGAGCAAGACGCTAGAAACTTTTTGGAGGACAAGTATATGTTTGAAACAAAAAGCGCAAAGGAAGTCTTGCAAGAACTAGATAGTAACGTTGAGCAAGGTTTAACTAGCCAAGAAGCTGGTGAAAGACTCATTAAATATGGGCCTAACAAATTACCAGAGAAAAAGAAAACCCCGCTTTTTTTAGTGTTCTT
>JBGUMU010000091.1:0-3566 GCA_045116995.1 Bacilli bacterium | reverse complement strand
GTACATACCACCTAAACCAGAAATAGCGGAACCAATAATAGTGGCTAAATATCTATAACGGTTAACACTGATACCAGCAGCATCAGCAGCGGCAGGGTTTTCACCAACAGTTCTTAAGAATAAACCCACTCTAGTTTTCTTCATGATAATAGCAATACCGATCGCTACTGCGATAGCGAGATAAACAAGAATGCCATATGAGAAGAACAACTGTGTGAACCAGTTAGCGTTATAGAAACTTTCAGGGAACACGTGCATTAAGTATTTAGACGAAAGCGATGAGAATCCAAGAGAGATTTCTTTCTTGAAGAAGGAAATAACAAATGGATATAAGCCCACACCAAATGTTGTTAATGCTAAACCAGTAACGTTTTGATTACAACGAAGTGTGACGGTAATAAATGAGAATAACAAACCCGCTAAACCAGCAAATAATAAGCAGAAGAAAGCGGTAAAGAAGAATGCTAAGAAGGCATTGGTTTGACCAGGCATGCCCAACTTAACTAAGATGCTTAAATAAATATAAGCACCAATCGCACTGCCCATAGCACCAATACACATGATACCTGGGGTGCCCATATTTAAGTGACCAGATTTTTCTGTCACTGTTTCACCAGCGGAGCCAAATAAGAAGACGGTGGCAAACTTAATAGAGCTAGTAATAATTTCTAGAAACATTATTGTTTAGCTCCTTCCGCTTTTGGTGTTTGTCCTTCGGACATAGGAGGTTCATTCTTACTCTTGAAGAATTGACGTAAATTAAATCTAATTCTGAAGTTAGTGAAAAATTCACTAGTTAAGATTAATAAGAAGAATAAACCAGATAAAACGTTAGCGACTTCGCCACTATATTGTAAGTTAGCAGCAGCATTACTACTGCCAACGGTAATAATAGCGTTCAATACTGAATAAAGAACCATCTCTAATGGGTTGAAGTGACCAAGCCAGCTAATCATAACAGCGGTAAAGCCACGTCCACCGACAACTGTTTCGCTAACAGTATGGCTAGAACCTGAAACAAGTAAGAAACCAGCAATGCCACAAACAGTGCCACATAAGATCATTGTTCTAATAGTGACCACTTTAACGTTAATACCAACATATTCAGCGGTTCTAACACTGCCATTTAAGACAGCAATTTCATACCCGTGTTTGCTATATTTGAGATAGAACCATAATGCCACAACTAGATTAATGATGACGAAAATACCAATAAGATATGAACTTCCAAAGATCTCTGGCATCCAACCAGCATGAGTGTTGGCATTTAATACACCAAGAGCGGTACTACCTGTGGCTTTGAACTTTAAAGAGAAGGCTGCCACTAAGCCGATAGCAATATAGTTCATCATTAAGGTGAATAGTGTTTCATTAGTGTTAAAGAATGCTTTAAATATTGCTGGAATCGCCGCCCAAGCAGCCGCAAATATCAAAGCTAATGCAAGCATTAATATAAGCGCTAAGAAGTTAGGAACAAATGGGGCGATAAACTTCATAACAATTGCCGCACCAAAGCAGCCCATCAAAACTTGGCCTTCAGCGCCGATATTCCAGAACTTCATCTTAAAGGCTGGAGTAATAGCGGCGGCAATAATTAATAGTAACGAAGCATTCCACAAAGTGGAAAATGCTGTATTCATATTATAGAAAGTGCCTTCAACGACGAATATATAATAGCTAATAAACTTTTCAGGCATTTCATCCAATGTTATTGGAGAAACAAGGAAGGAAATAATGCCACACAAAAGCAAGGCACCTAAAATAAATGAAAGCTTAACAACGAAGACAAACCATGTTGGTACTTCATTACGTCTAGTGATATGGAAAAGAGGATTTCTAACCTTTTTAACTTTTTGTTTTTGTGATAACTCAGGCATTTTCTTCACTCCTTTCTTCAACTTTCTTAGTCATTAATAAACCAATTTCGTTTTTATTAGTGTCTTTGCAGTTTAAGATACCAGCGACTTCCCCGTCTCTTAATACAAGAACACGATCACAAAGGGCAAGGATGACATCTAAGTCTTCACCAACATAGATGACCGCGCTGCCTTTTTCTTTTTGCTTATTAATTAAGTTATAAATCATGTAGGAAGAGTTAATATCTAAACCACGCACTGGATAGGCCACCATAAGGACCTTTGGACGTGTTGAGATTTCTCTACCAACTAAGACTTTTTGAATATTACCACCAGATAATTTCTTAACTGATGTATGTAAGCTTGGTGTTTTAATTTCTAATTCATCCACTAATTCTTTAGCTAAAGCGGCAGGTTTATTTCTATGAACAATACCACCTTTACCTTTTCTAAAGCTTCTTAGCATCATGTTATCGATAAGGTCCATGTTTCCAACAAGACCCATACCCAATCTATCTTCAGGAACAAATGATAATTTAATACCTAAATCACGAATCTCAATTGGTTTCTTGCCCTTTAAGTTCATGATTTCATCTTCATAGAAAATAATTTGTTCTTTATTAACCATTTCAGTAATTTCTTTATTTGTTTTATCAACGAGTGATAGTGGTTCTTTCTTACCTTTTAAGTGGAATTTACCTTGCGCGGCTAATTCTCTAATTTGCTTAATATTTTTATGGAAGAAAGTAACTGGTTGTTCTTTCTTTGGGTTATGGAAAATAATCGTGCCTTGTGTATTTCTATTAAGGCCCGCAATGGTTTCTAATAATTCTTTTTGACCACTTCCAGAGATACCTGCGATACCAAGTATTTCACTACCATATACAGTGAAATTGATATTTTTTAGTATTTTTCTACCATCTCTACCCATTAAACTTAAATCTTGAACAATTAAGCGTTCACCAGTGGTAGGAATTTCCATTCTATTGATATTGAGATCGACTTTATGGCCAACCATCATTTCAGTTAAAATCTTTTCGGTGGCATCTTTTGTTAAGATATCGCCAGCGACTTCGCCTTTACAAAGAACAGCAACACGGTCACTGATTTCTAAGACTTCGTTAAGCTTATGAGTAATGATGATGATGGATTTTCCATCTTTTTTCATCGCTCTTAAAACATCAAATAATTTTTCAATTTCTTGTGGAGTTAAAACTGCGGTTGGTTCATCCAAAATTAAAATATCAACGCCTCTATAAAGCGCTTTAATAATTTCTAATGTCTGCTTTTCACTAACAGACATGGTGTTAACTTTTTGCCAAGGATTTAATTTAAAACCAAATTTATTACAAATTTCAGTGATGCGATTAGCGCTTGCTTTTAAATTAAAGCCCTGTGCTTTTGTGCCGTCTTTTTTGGCAATTTCTTCATAGTCTTTTTTAGTTAAACCCACAACAACATTTTCAACAGCGGTGAATGTATCAACGAGTTTGAAGTGTTGGTGGACCATACCAATGTGGTATTTATAAGCATCGTGTGGTGAACTGATTCTGACTTTTTCACCTCTAACATAGATATCGCCAGCATCAGGGCAATAGATACCCGCTAAAGCGTTCATAAGAGTGGTTTTACCAGATCCATTTTCGCCTAATAATGAGAGAATTTCACCATTATATAAAGAGAGGTTGCAATCGTGATTAGCGACTATAC
>JBGUMU010000090.1:0-2695 GCA_045116995.1 Bacilli bacterium | reverse complement strand
TCCACGAATTCTTGTGGTGTCTTACCAGCGGCTGCAGCATTCTTTTCAATTTTCATGCCGTGTTCATCAGCGCCTGTAAGGAAATAGCATTCAAATCCTCTTAAGCGTTTATAACGGGCAAAAACATCGGTTAAAGTTGTGCAATATGCATGACCGATGTGAAGCTTAGCGCTTGGGTAATAAATTGGGGTTGTGATATAAAATCTTTTTTTCATGGCAAATGAGCCTCCTTGTTATTACTATAACATTTTTTATTCTTTCATAGTGGCTAACATGACCGCTTTAATAGTGTGTAATCTATTTTCCGCTTCATCAAAAACCACTGATTGTTTACCTTCAAATACTTCTTCAGTAACTTCTAAACCATTAAGTCCAAACTTCTCATATACTTCCATACCCACTTTAGTTTCTAAGTTATGGAAGGATGGCAAGCAGTGAATGAAGATGGCTTTAGGATCCGCTAAAGACATGACACGGGTATTAACTTGGTATGGTTTTAATAAGTTAATTCTTTCTTCCCAAATAGAAGCATCTTCACCCATAGAAACCCAGACATCTGTAGCGATAACATCAGCGTCTTTAACGCCTTCTTCAACACTTTCAGTAAATGTCAATTTAGCGCCGGTGCTCTTAGCGATTTCTAAGCATCTATTTCTTAACTGTTCATTTGGCCATAATTCTTTTGGTCCAACCATGCGGTAATCTAAGCCCATTTTCGCGGCTCCTACTAAGTAGGAATTACCCATGTTATATCTACCATCGCCTAAATAGGCCATCTTAATACCTTTAAGTTTACCTTTTTGTTCAATGATGGTCATAAAGTCCGCAAGGATTTGTGTTGGGTGATAATCTTCAGTTAAGCCGTTCCATGTTGGAACTTTAGAATATTTGGCTAAGTCTTCAACTGTCTTTTGTTTGAAGCCTCTATATTCAATACCATCAAACATTCTACCTAACACTCTCGCTGTATCAGCGATAGATTCTTTCTTACCCATTTGCGAACCACTGCTACCAATATAAACAGCATTCATACCTAAATCAGCAGCAGCTACTTCAAAAGCGCATCTAGTTCTTGTGCTATCTTTTTCAAAAAGAAGAACAATGTTCTTACCTCTTAAAACATCATGGGCTTCACCATTATGTTTTTTCTTTTTTAAAGAAAGAGATAAATCTAATAAGTATTGGATTTCTTCTGGTGTGAAATCTAACAAAGTTAATAAGTTTCTTTTATATAAGTTCATTTTATAATTCCTCTCTAACTAATGGCATACACATACATCTTGGTCCACCTCTGCCTCTAGATAATTCACTAGAAGGAATAATATGGACTTTAATACCTGCTTCTATTAACGCGGCATTAGTGATGTCGTTTCTTTCATAAGCGATAACTTCACCTGGGGCAATCGCCACGAAGTTACTACCATCACTCCATTGTTCACGGTCCGCACTGATGGTATCTCCACCACCACATGGGATAAGAGTGATTGGTAAACCAATATATGACTCTAGAACGTCTTCAAGTTTTTGGTCTAATTCCATAACTTTGACTTTCTTATCATTATTGAAGTCTTTAGTGATTCTAAAGATTTTTAACTTTTCATAGCAGCCTTTATGAATAGCGAATTTATTAACGTCCACTTGGGTGAAGACTGTATCTAAATGCATAAATGTTCTAGCTTGTGGAATAGTGAACGCTAAGACGGTATCAAAATCTGTTTCATTGTTATAGAAGAGATTCTTGGCTAAACGTTCCACTGCTTCAGCGCATGTTCTTTGGCTGACACCCACTACTAGGACATGGTTATTTAAAACCATGATGTCACCACCTTCAATATTCACATCTTCATAACGAGAATAATATAAAGGTGTGGTTTTATATGTTGGATGATATTTAAAGATATATTCACCGAAGATTGTTTCTCTACTTCTAGTAACGGAATACATCTTATTAAGTGAAACACCATTACCAATAGAGGCAAATGGGTCACGAGTGAAATATAAGTTTGGCATTGGATCAGTGACAAATGGATAATCATCAACATGATCAGCGAGTGATTTAACTTGATAGTTAGGTAGTTCACTCTTTTTAATGCCAGCGATTGTTTTAAGCACTAATTCTTTATTGTTTTTGAAGCTCTTTAAATATTCAGTAGCGACTTCTCTAAGAGTGTTACTTCTGATATGCGCTTCTTTAATAAATTGTTCTACGAATTCATTCTTAATGTCATTAGAGGAATCTAAAACTTCTGTCATTAAGTCAGTAAGATAAACAACCTTAACTCCGGCATCCTTAAAAGTTTTAGCGAAAGCTTGATGTTCTTTTTTCGCTAATGGGAGCCATGGAATATCATCAAATAATAAGTCATCTAATTTCTTTGGTGTTAAGTTATGGATTTCATCACCTGGTTCGTGAAGAAGAACCACTTTTAAACGACCTATTTCAGAGTTCACTTGGACATTCTTCATGTTCGTTTTCCTCCTCTATACTATGTTTCTTAGCTTGACACTCTTTACGATAATCAAATATTGCGGAGACCGCAATGGATAAGAGGATAATAATGCCACCTATTAATAAGTTCCATGTGAATTCTTCAATCTTTAAGCAGATGGATAATGCGCTAGCGATGACCGCGGATAATGGTACTAATAAGCTAACAGTAACAGCATCAATTGATTTCATTGCCCAAGCTCTAGC
>JBGUMU010000089.1:0-8817 GCA_045116995.1 Bacilli bacterium | reverse complement strand
TATTTAAAAGAACACTATGAAACTCATTTTGATGAGAAATTCCTTAACTTAGAAGAAGAAGCCACTCAAGCGGCTAATGAATATATGCAAACCCCAGAGTTTAAGGAACATGGTAACACGGAAGAAGAACGTTACCAATCCATTAAAGAATGGGTTATGACTCAAGAATTTATGTCTATTTCACGTATTCAACGTGAATGTGGTGTTGGTTTTAACCGTGCCGGTAGATTCTTCCTCCGTTTACAAAGCGAAGGGGTAGTCGGTAACGAAACCGAAGGTAACAAAGGTTGCAGGGTTTTAAGCCAAGATAAATTTGGAGCCTCTAACGAAGGAAGTGTCGCCACCAGCGATGAACAAACTTACTTCAGGAGTGATGACTAATGGTTAGTTACCTAAAGGCTAAGTTATTCTCCTATAGACGTATCAATGTCGTCTTATTTACTGACATTCCTCGTCCAGAAAAGCTCAAAGTCTCTTTGTATAAAGAAGATCAACTCCTCAAAAAAGAAACCGCTCATTTCACATCTATCAATAATATCTATATCTTCGATATCAATCTTGAAGAAGATTATGAATTAGGTAAAAACTATCGCTTACTTGTGGGTGATTTACAGTGCACTAATATCGATGTTAGTGACGCTATTTACTTTAACGATTTCGATGAGCGCTTTTTTTATGAAGGCGATGATTTAGGAAATAACTATTCTAAAGAAGCCACTGAATTTGTGATGTGGGCCCCTTTAGCGAGTGAAGTTAAAGTCAAATTAATCTCCCCAGATAACGAAGTCACAATTCGAGAAATGAATAGGGAAGATAAAGGTATTTATCGTCTCAAAATAAACGAAGACTTATTAAACTACAAATACCGCTACATCATCAATAACTCAGGCGTGGTGACTGAGGCTAAAGATTTATACGCTAAAGAAGTTAGCTTGAATAGTGAATATTCTGTCATTATTGATACTGAAACTTTACTTAAAATCAAGAATGTCAAACCACAAACAGAAATCAAAAATTACGTCGATGCAGTCATTTACGAAACTCATATTCGTGACTTAAATGAAGGTAACTATAATAATACCGTCAATAAAGGCAAATACGCTGGCTTTGCGGAGACTGATAGAAAGACAGTAGGGGGCAATCCCGCTGGCCTAGATTACATCAAATATATGGGCTTTACCCATGTCCAAATTCAACCAGTTTTAGACTTTGATTCTAAAGACGATATTAAGACTAATAACTGGTATAACTGGGGCTATGATACATTATCATTCTTTGCCCTTGAAGGTAGCTATGCCCTTCATCCAGAAATCGCGGGTTCTAGAGTTTTAGAATTCAAGAATATGGTTAATAAATACCATGAAAACGATTTAAGAATTATTATGGATGTGGTTTATAACCACATTTATGAATATGAAAACAGTGATTTTGAAAAGACTGTGCCGCATTACTATTTTAGACGTAGAAGAAATCATTATCTTTCTAATGCCTCAGGATGTGGCAATGATTTTGCCTCTGAAAGAAAGATGGCTAGAAAGATCATCGTTGATAGCGTCAAATATCTTTTCAAATACTTCGATATTGATGGCTTAAGATTCGACCTTATGGGCTTACTTGATATTGAAACAGTGAAAGCCTGCTATAAGGAAGCTAGAAAGATTAAAAGTGACGCTATCATATACGGTGAAGGCTGGGATATGGGTGAAGAGTTAAAACGAGAAGAAAAAGCTAGTAAGAGCAACGCTTCCTTACTAAAAGAGGTTGGCTTCTTTAATGACTCATATCGCGATATAGTTAAAGGCCCATCTTCATCTTCTAGCCTTCATGAAAAAGGCTTTATCTGTGGTAATTTTGACTACGCTTTTGGTATGGACTATGCCTTCCATGCTTCAACTTTACCATTATCCTACCAACCAATGTTTATTTCCGCTAATCAAAGCATCAATTATCTTGAATGTCATGATAATAGTACGCTTTATGATAAATTGCTTGTTTCTAACGCATTTGAAGAAGAAAAAGTGCTCTTAGATAGAGTGGATCTCGCTAATCACATTTTACTTCTTTCATTCGGTGTCCCTTTAGTTCACGCTGGTCAAGAAATTGGCCAAAGCAAAGATGGACTAGATAACACCTACAAGACGATAGGCGTCAATAACCTTAACTATCGTCTCGTTGATGAACGTTTTGACATGGTCAATCGTTTCCGTCTCTTCAATATCCTGCGTAAGAAACTAGCGTATACTAAGTTATCTAAACCAGAAGAGATTAAGAAAGTCTTTGAAGTCTCTCACTGGGATAATGGTGTTTATGCCTTAGTGGCTAAAAACAAAAACATCATTAATAACGAAAAAGAATTCGTCATTCTTATCAATCCTAAAGCCGAGAAAATCTCTTTGGAATTAGATGATTATTTCACAGAGTTCAATGGTGTGGATGATAATAGGGCAATCAATGTAAAAAATAGCTTTCTTCCAGGATGTTCGATTAAGATGTTATTTCTTAAGAAATAACCTGAGGAGAAAGGAATAAAATGATCTCAACAATCACATTACTTGGTAAGGCCAGTGATGCTATTATTGACCATCCAACATTTCGATACGTCGATATCGAATCACTAGAGCCATTTGAAGAAAACACATTCTTCAGCAAAATCCCAGTCATGTACTGGGATAGAAGCGCCTCAAATCCATTACTACGTATCCCTAACGGACATTTTGTGGTAATATTTGGTAGATTAGAGTCGCATCCTAAGTTAGGACTCTATGTCCTCGCGGAACAAATCCGTCATTTCCCATCAAATCTCAAGATTCATCAAGTAGAAAAGTAAAACTATGTTTCATTATTCAAAAGCCGTTTTAAGAGTTGGACCTCGCCTATTGTGGGCTTGTCTTTTCACTTTTAGAAGATGGAATAAAAAGCTAGATAAAATACCTTTTGCAATCAGAAACGCTTATTTTAGAAAAATTTCTAAAAAGACGTCTGATGCTTTACAAGTTGATTTACATGTTTTTGGTTTAGAAAACATCCCAGCCGATGGTAATTTCTTCCTTGTCGCTAATCACATGTCCGCTTTTGATCCGTTACCATTTTTAATTGCTTTAGAAAAACCAACCACATTCGTGGGTAAGATGGAACTTGAAGAAGTACCACTTTTAAAGCATGCTTTAAAATCTTTAGATGTGAAGAGCATGAATAGAGACGACTTAAGACAATCACTAAAAGTGATGTTATCGGTTGAAGAAGACTTAAAGAAGAATGAAAGAAACTGGATGATCTTCCCAGAAGGTACAAGAATTCGTGACCAAATGTTACCTGTAGCGGCATTCCATCACGGAACATTTAGACCCGCTCAAAAGGCCAAAGTCACAATCTTACCAGCGGCGACTTATGGTACGTTCCGTGTTTTAAAGATGCACCCACAGTTTAAGAGATATCCAGTCTCTGTTTCATTCTTAAAACCAATTACTCCTGAAGATTACGCTTCACTTAATACATCAGATTTAGCAGAAATTACTCGTAACATGATTCAAAAAGAAGTGACTTATCACTTAAGACCACTCGATCATAAAATCATGAGCGAACGTAAAGAAAAAGCGTATAAATTTAACGCTATTCTTTAGAAGATTAATTTCTTTCTTAAACCTTTTGGTAGACGGTTTTTGATAATGCGTCCATCGCTTTTAGCGATGTCGACATTGATATCTTGATATTTTAGTAAGCAATAGCCTTTATTGGTGTTTTTGTTGACCCCTTCACCAAGGAAGTATTTAGCGGTCTCACTCTCATCCATTTCATAAACGCTATTAAACTCGTTAACAAAATGTGCGTAGTGGTAATCAAATCTAATATCATTTTTATCGATTTGACCAACCTTCACACCATAACGGATGATGTTCAAGTATTTGACGTTAAATTCCTTATCCATCAAATAGAGATAATCACCATACTTTTGATAGTGGTTATAGCCGTTTGTAGGAATATCATAAGGCATCTTGTTTTTACTATCCTTTGAAACGCTAGGTTTCAAGACACCAGGCTTTTTGATTAAACAGATATAATGACCTTCACCAGGGAATAAACTTGGTAATAAGTGAATACCATATGGTTTAGCTTTACTCACATAATATAAAGGATTATCTTCGATAGGCTTTATTTCAGCGTCAGTATTATTTAATAAGTATTCAATAACTTCTTCATCTTCTTCATAAGAGAAAGAACAAGTGGAGTAAACCATCTCGCCACCTTCTTTGAGCATAGCATAGGCGATGAGAATAAGTGACTTTTGGATCTCGGCGTATTTGTTGACCTTCGCAATAGACCAGTCATCTTGCATTTCATCCATCTTACGGAACATACCGCTTCCTGAACATGGTGCATCTAAAATAATCTTATCGAATGTATTCAAATAGTGTTGATAAATACTAGAAAAATCATTATTAACGATGAGAAGATTTCCTCTGCCCATTCTTTCGGCGTTTTCACTAATGGCGAACGCTCTATTTTTCGCGATGTCATTAGAAACAATAAGGCCTTTATTATGCATGAGTAATGACGCTTGCATGCTCTTACCTCCAGGCGCAGCGCACAAATCTAAAACTAATTCGCCTTCTTTAGGACTTAATAAATATGCCGGAAGCATTGCACTAGGTTCTTGTAAATAGAAGCAACCTAATTCATGGTAAATACTTTTACCAAGTTCTAAAGTACATTTATCATACATAAAAGCATTAGGAATGATTGGGTGTCTAACTAAGTTAGGATAAATATTAAGAAGAGTTTTAATGCTCATCTTTTCTTCGTTTAAAAGCAAAGCGTGCTTGCTTTCTTCTTCTAAAGACTTAGCGAGCTTATCAATTTCTTCATCAGTTAGATATGTTTTTAAATGATTTAAAAATTCCACGGAATTATCTTACCCCAACTAAAGTATTATTCAAAGTGTATAAAGTTCTTGAATTCGCTAATATGAAACGTTATTATAAAAAATCCTTTTTTATGGTATATTAAAAAGTGAGGTGTTTCTTATGAGAATGGTAGATTTAATCATTAAAAAACGTGAAGGTCATGCTTTAAGCCGTGAAGAAATCGCATTTTGGATTAATGGATATGTCAAAGGAGAAATCCCAGACTACCAAGTCAGTGCGATGAATATGGCAATCCTTTTTAAAGGAATGACTGAAGAAGAAGTTATTAATTTAACTGATTTAATGGAGCATTCTGGTGAGACTCTTGATTTAAGTGTTCTTAGAGGTGTTAAAGTTGATAAACATAGTACCGGTGGTGTTGGTGATAAAACATCCTTGGTCCTTGGACCAATGGTGGCCGCTTGCGGTGCGACTTTCGCTAAATTAAGTGGTCGTGGTTTAGGCCATACTGGTGGCACCTTAGATAAATTAGAATCCATCCCTGGCTTATCTATTCAAGTCAGTGGTGATCGCTTTATTAAACAAGTGAACGATATCGGCATTGCGATTGTTGGTCAAACCCAATCCTTAGTGCCTGCTGATAAAAAGATGTACGCTCTTAGAGACGTGACGGGTACAGTTGAATCTATCCCATTAATCGCGGCTTCCGTTATGTCCAAAAAGTTAGCCGCTGGAACAGATGCTATTCTTTTAGATGTTACCTTAGGTAATGGTGCCTTTATGAAAGACATCAACCAAGCTAGAACATTAGCGAAATTAATGGTCAAAATTGGTAATGGTTTAAAACGTGATACTCGTGCGGTTTTAAGCAACATGAATGAACCTTTAGGTTTAGCGGTTGGTAACGCATTAGAGGTTAAAGAGGCTATTGCTGCTTTACACGGTAATGGTCCAGAAGATTTAATGGAACTTTGCTATGAAGGTGGCGCGGTCATGCTTGAACAAGCCCATATTGCTAAGAACTATGAAGAAGGCAAAGCCATGCTTGAAAAAGTTATTAAAGATGGCTCCGCTTTCGACTTATTTGTGAAGATGGTCAAAGCCCAAGGTGGCGACGTTGAATATATTCTCCATCCAGAGAAGTTTGAATTAGCCAAAAAGATTATTCCAATCTTAGCTAAAGAAGATGGCTATGTTAAAGAATTAGACGCTTTAGAAATTGGTTTATCTAGCTGCCGTTTAGGTGGTGGTAGAGAAACTCTTGATGATGTCATCGATATGTCCGCAGGTATTATGCTTGTCAAAAAGATTGGTGACCAAGTTAAGAAAGGTGAACCTCTTTGTTACTTACACACTAATAAGGGTATTGATGTAATCAATCAAGAAACAGAAGTGGTCGCTAATGCCTATAAGATTACTAAAGAATTCGTGGCTAAACCAAAAGTAGTCATGGAAATTATTCAATAATATGAGAGTTGTTTTAACCACAGTATTAAATGCATCAGTCACAATCGATAACAAGGTCTATTCTCAAATTGACCGTGGCTTTTGCTTACTCGTGGGATTCACTCACACAGATAACGAAACAATCGTCAACAAGATGATTGATAAGATTCTTTCTCTTCGCGTATTTTGCGATGATAGAGGCTTAACCAATCTCTCTTTATATGACGTCAAAGGTCAAATCATGTCTGTTAGTCAGTTCACTCTATACGCGGACACATCAGGTGGTAGAAGACCATCATTCGTCAACGCGATGAAACCTGATCAAGCTAAAGAATTATACGCTTATTTTAATAAAACACTTGAGGCAAAATTTGGTCCAATTGCCACAGGTATCTTTGGCGCTGATATGAAAGTAAGTAGTGTAAACGATGGACCATTTACAGTCCTATTAGATAGCGAGGAATTATTTAAATAATATGAAGGTGTTATTAGGTCTTTCTGGCGGTGTTGATAGTGCGGTCTCCGCTTATCTCCTTTTAAAAGCGGGTCATGAAGTTACCGGTTGCTTTATGCGTAACTGGGATGCGCTCGCTAACGGGGATTATTTAGGTAACCCAACCATTAATAACGACCAATGCCCACAAGAAAAAGACTATGATGACGCCCAAAAAGTCGCTCATAAACTAGGCATCAAATTATTAAGAATTGATTATATCAAAGAATACTGGGATAACGTTTTTACCTATCTCATTAAAGAATATGAATGTGGTAGAACTCCTAACCCAGATATTTTTTGCAATAAATACATTAAGTTTGGACCATTCTTAAAATACGCTAAAGAGCATGGTTATGACGCTATCGCCATGGGTCATTACGCAAAGCGTATTGATAAAGATGGTGTAGCTTATTTGTTTAAGAGTTTTGATAAGAACAAAGATCAAACATATTTCTTAAGTCAAATTAGCCAAGAACAATTATCTTTCTGCTTATTCCCACTAGGGGATATCGATAAGCCAGAAGTCAGAAGAATCGCCCATGAACTCGATTTAGAATCCGTCATGGATAAGAAAGATAGTACTGGTATCTGCTTTATCGGTGAAAGAAACTTTAAAGATTTCTTGAAGAATTACATCCCAGCCCAACGTGGCGATATCATAGATATCGAAGGTCACCGCAAAGTTGGTGAACATGAAGGTGCGATGTATTACACAATCGGTCAAAGAAAAGGTTTAGGTATCGGTGGTATTCACGGAGAAGAAGCTAAAGGCTGGTTCGTCGTGGATAAAGATGTCAAAAAGAACATTTTGTATGTTGCCAGTGGTGATGAAAGTTCTTATTTATATTCCAAAGCCTGTACCGTCACCAACTTAAACTGGATTTCTAAGAAACCAGAAGTCAATCAAAGATTGAACGCTAAATTTAGATATAGACAAGCTGATAATCCAATCATCATTAAAGAAATAAATGATGAGCAAATTACCTTAGAATTCGTTGAACCAATCAAAGCGGTCACACCAGGCCAAGCCGCTGTCATTTATGACGGAGATATCTGCCTTGGTGGTGGTTTAATTGATAAAGTCATCAAATAGTTATAGTTTTTATCATTTTTTAATGATATATTAATGTCGCAAAGCAAGAAGCCAATCTAGTTTCAAGCCTCTAAGCGAGTGCCGGTCGGTGAAAAGGGCATAGGTAGAAAGTAGAAAGCCACTTCTGAAGATTCGGGTAATGCCGACGTTAGAATGACGCTTCATTCTTAACTAAGCGCTCCTAACATTATTAGGAGAATAAGGATGGTACCGCGGAGAAATCCGTTCCTTAAAGAGGTACTTTTTATTTATTTTGGAGGTATTTTATGAAGTACATGAAATCCAAAGACATTCGTAGAATGTGGTTAGACTTTTTTGAAAGTAAAGGCCACCATGTTGAACCAGGTTCTTCTTTGATTCCAAAGAATGACCCAACTTTGTTGTGGATCAACGCTGGTGTCGCGGCCTTAAAGAAATATTTTGATGGTAGTGAAATCCCACCAAGTAGAAGAATTACTAATGCTCAAAAGTGCATTAGAACAAATGATATTGAAAATGTTGGTGACGCTACTCACTTAACATTCTTTGAAATGCTCGGTAACTTCTCCATCGGTGACTACTTTAGAAAAGAAGTCATCCCATGGGCTTGGGAAATGTTAACAAGTGAAAAATGGTTTAACTTTCCTAAGGAAAGATTATACGTTACCTATCATCCAGACGATTTAGAAACAAAGAAATGCTGGATGGATGCTGGTGTTCCTGAAGATCATTTAATCATCAAAGAAGATAACTTCTGGGAAATTGGTGAAGGTCCATGTGGTCCTGATACAGAAATTCACTTCGATAGAGGTGAAAAGTTCGACCCAGAAGGCGTTGGTCTAAAGCTCTTAATCGAAGATTTACCAAACTTCAGATTCGTGGAAATTTGGAATATCGTCTTCTCTCAATTCAATAGTGAAATTGGTAAAAAGAGAAGCGAA
>JBGUMU010000088.1:0-31444 GCA_045116995.1 Bacilli bacterium | reverse complement strand
AAATCTCTATAAGAAGAGATGATTTTAGCGTAATGTTCACAGAATAATGTTTCACTTGTTGGTCTAATGATTAATGGGTCATCAATCTTTTGACCACCACCGATATCGGCAATTAAACATTCTGGAGCGAAACCTTCAACGTGATCCTTTTCTTTTTGTAATAAAGAAGTTGGGATAACAGTTGGCATGTAGACATTTTGGTGTCCGGTTTCTTTAAATCTTTTATTTAAATAGTTTTGTATTTCTTCCCAAATAGCATAACCATAGGGACGATAAATAATGAATCCTTTAACGGATGAATAATCCATTAATTCCGCTTTACGGCATACGTCTGTATACCATTGGGCAAAATCGTCTTCTTGACGAGTAATTGCATCATTTTTAATTTGGCCTTGTGCCATGTTGTTTATCCTCCTTAACGACGGGTATTATCCATCGTCATCAATTTCTCAATCTTCTTTCTATCTAATGGTAGGAGCATATCGTTACTAGAAGAGATTGTTTCAGAAGAAACGATGCTCACACCTGATTTAATAATCAGTTCTATTGCTTGCCAACCTTCTAAATCGGTGGCGATAATAGGTCGATGGTATTTGAGTAAGGATTCAATGAGAGAGTGAATTGATAATCGTACACGATTATTCTTTTTAATTTCACCAATCATCATTGAGCCAGCGACGAAGTAATCGAAGTTGTAATAGACACTTGGATCTAATAACAAGTTCTTATCTTTCATTAACATCGCTAGTTCATAGTGACCACTTCTAAGTTTCTTAAGCGAATCGTTAAGAAGCTCTAGGTTAGAAGCGTTTTCATTGATCTCTTGCTCATTAAACACGAGAACGAGATGGATGAGTTTAGATTGTGGAATTTGCGATAATATCTCGTACATGTGATCGATATCTTGTAAAGACACGAGCATGAACAATCTTAAATCATCTTCTTGTCTTTCACTAGCAAACTTTGGAATAACGTAGCGGGCAATCATTGCGAAGAAATCTTTGCTCTTACCCACTTTAGCGGCGTATTTACTCATTTCTGCGAAAGAGGCAAATGGAGAATCATACGCTTTAATGTATTCAAAGTAACCAATGGTTTTACATTTATTGACATCGAATATTGGTCTAAAGAGATAACGTAAGGAGTTAGGTCTCATGAGGTTTTCAACCTCTTCTCTATAACGGTCAATCTCAATAAGAGGTGCCGCTTGCTTTTGATAGAGCAATATTTCTTGACCATGATGTTGCGCGGACATACAAGCTTCTTGGGCTTTGACCACCATCGAGTCGAAGTCTTGATAGTATTGAGCGTTTTCCACGACGCCAATGGAGAAATTGATGGATTCGGCAAAGCCGTTAACACCAATACATTTCTTAATGTTATGGGCCATGGATGTCGCTAAGACCATCGCTTCATCACGAGAGGCGATTCTTAAATCGAATAAGAGTAATTCGTTTTCACCACCATCGATGATTTGTCTAGAGACACGTGGATTACTAGCGTATGGATAGATGGCATTTTTCAACGTCATAATCATATAGCGTTCAATCTTATCATTAGATAAGACTTTTTGTCTGATGTAATAGAAACGAATGGCAAAAGTGAAACCTTTTAAGCTCTTTTCTTTGAGAATAAGGGATTCCATCGTGCTTCTTTTAACCACACCAGTGAAGAGAGATTTCTTCTTCTTTTTGCTCGTGGAGTTGTTTGGTGTGATGTATTTAAGGATGAAGGATTCTAGGTGAATAATGCCTTCGTTTGGGTCATATTTAAGTAACTTCAAAAGTGAGAAATACATGTTACGGCCATGGTTAACAAGGACGTCCGCTTCAACGTATTTATCAGCGTTACGATAGTCAGTACAAATTGAGAAAACCCAGGATTTGATTTTATCAATATCGTTAACATGGAAGTGAGAATAGAAAGAATCAATGTCGATTTTTTTCTTGTTTCTTAAGTCCGAACGATTGAAGTAAATGACGGAATTATTCTTTGGATCGATGATATAAATTCTGAGTGTTGTGGACTCCGCTTGGATGCGGTTATCATAGCCTTTATCACGATTAGCAAAGACAAAGAATGTGATTAATAAAAACACAGTAAAAAATAGCAATACCATCGTTACGATGAATAAGGATTTGAACTGGATGTTGTTAAAATTAAACCATTCCATACCTGTCTATTATACTTTGCTTGAATGAATTTGACTAGATGTCCAAATTCAATTAAATAAAGTTTCAATTGGTCAAACTTTTGGTATAATTACACTTACGGAGGAATACCCAAGCGGTTGAAGGGGGCAGTTTCGAAAACTGCTAGGAGGCGCAAGTCTCGCCTGGGTTCGAATCCCAGTTCTTCCGCCAAATCAGAAAAAAACCTAGCGATTCGGCTAGGTTATTTTTTTATCTTAAATAGGTTAATTATTCAATCGGTTTGATATAGAAGTTTCCGTATACTTGTTTCAAGGAAGTAACAGCGATGAATGCATGCTCATCAACCTTCTTAGCAACGTTCACCACTTTCTTCACTTCATTAGGGGAAACAACCATCCAAATAATGGTCTTGCTTTGACCGGAATAAGCACCTTTTCCATCAGTAAGGGTAGCGGAATGTGGGAAGTTTGCAATAATAATCTCTGGCATGTGAACCTTGCTAGTGATGATTTGAATTTGCATCTTTTTGTTCCTTAAATTTATGGCGTCAATAATGAAGCCAACAATCATTAAATAGATGATGGAGAATAATATAGAATATAAGGAATAAATAAGATCATGAGTTTGAATGCCTTTGAGTAAAGCGTAGGTTGAAACGATAAAGGCATTAATGATGACACCATATTTACCAATTTGTGTGGACTTTCTAGTAGCAATATAGCAAGAAATAATATCAATACCACCACAGGAAATATCACCCACAAACGCAAGCGCACTAGCTAGGCCTGTACATATCGCCGCAAAGATGACACGCACAAGAATGGTATTTAAAGGATGACTAATAATATCTTCTGCGTTACTACTAAAGGAAAAGTTAGCCACAGCTTCACCGACGTGAGCTTGTGAGAATAAATAAATAAAGATAGATGATAAGGCAACATTTATCGCAGTAAAGATTGAGAAACGTTTACCAAGTTTTAAGAAACTAAAAATTAATAATGGGATGTTTAAAAGTGTATAGCCAATCGCTTGCACCACGTTTGCGCCCACTGGCTTGCCTGTGAAGAATTCAATGCATAAGGCAATAACTTGGGAAACACCAGATACACCACCAGTAGCGAGAATAAAGCCGCCTTCAATGGATGGGGATGTAAAGCAAGAGAAACCAAAGGCAAAGATTAATGCTGCTATTGCAGCAATAAAAAAGCCCGCTAGATACTCTAAAACGGTCTTGAAGATATAGTGATCAAACAAGAAATTTTCGATTTGTTTCTTAATGCGCGCAGTCTTGGTTTTAATCATCGCGAGATTATTTTATACCTTGTTTTAGAAAAAACAACAAAATATGATTGTTAACTCTCTTATTTCTAGTATAATGGAAAACGTTGCGCACCCCAAGTGGGCATTGGTCAAAACACAATTGATAAAACAATTGTTATTGAAATTAAAAATATTGAGTGATAAGATTATCACGCTATATGTAAATATAGGAGGCTTATAACATGGTAGTATTAAGAGCAATCGGTGGATTTTTCGCGAGAATCGGCCGTTGGATTAAAGAAACAGCATGGATCCAACCATTATTAATCGTTGGTGCCATCTTCGCAGTCATCTTCTCTATTCCACACATTATTAAAGGTGTGAGTAGCTGGTTCGATGAAAGCGACAACGCTAACAAATTCCTTACAAGATATCGCTTAGACTTAAAAGATGCTAACGTTATCCCAGATGGTAAATATGTTGGTAAATCCAAAGTCGATGAATTCCTCACCTACGTTGAAGATGGTGAAGTTGAAAAAATCAAATCAACTTATGGCGAAAGATTCTTTGTTGCCTTTGTTCAAGATGATAGCAGCAGTAAAGATTTGTACGGTGGCTTAAAGACATTCAAAGATAAATGGGCTGCAAAAGACCAAGAATTCGTTGGTATCAATAAAGATTTATTAAAAGGCGAATTCAGACTCCACACTATCTATGTTGATTCCACAACAACAGTCGATGATGAAGAAATCAACTTATTCGACCAAGTTTGGACAAACCACTACACATTGTTTGAAACAATGGCTAGCAGTAACTACTTAGATACAACATACTACGCTTTAAATAGAGGCTACAGCGTTTCTGATTATGAAAAAGCTTTCATCTCAGATAACTCTGATGCTTGCCCAATGAGCACACCACTCATGATGTACTTCGACTATAGTGAAGACAACCCATTAAAAGATAACCAAAAAGTTAAAGGCTTAAGCGATGTTATCTTTGCAGTCGATGGTTCAAGCGACCTCGAAAGAGCACGTACCTTAAAGAACTGTTGGGCACACGCCGATAAGTTCGGTAAGATTGTTAAGTAAGAATTAACCGCGTAATGCGGTTTTTTCTTTTATACTATTTATATGAAAGAATTATTTGTTAAACATCCATTAAGCGATAAGTGTGTGGCCTTAACAACCACCACTGCTTTAGGTAACCTTGCTTATCAAGTAGATGAAGGTAAAGGCGTTAAAGAATGCCGTAATCTTTTAGCGGAGCTTCTCTTTATTCTTCCTAATAGATTTACTTATGTTCACCAATCCCATAGCGATAGAGTTATGAAAGTAACTACTAATGATTTGGGTAAAGGCAAGGATGCTTTTGAAGATGGTATGGAATGTGATGCATTATATACATATGAAAGAAACGTTCCGTTATGCATTTTCCATGCTGACTGCGTTCCTATCTTCTTTACTAATGAAAAGGCTTCCTTAGTGGGCATTATCCATGCCGGTTTTAAGGGCACGATGAAACACGTTACCTATAAAGCTATCAATGAAATTCTTAATAATGAGAAATTAGATATTAAAGATTTTAAATTCTATATCGGTCCATTCCGTCAAAAAGAGTCTTTTGAAGTGGATGCCACAACTAAACAAGCAATTATCGAAGCGGGCTTTGAAAAGACCATCATAGGCGATCATTTCGATAACGGACTCGCTAATGTATTAGATTTATATAAATTAGGCGTAAAGGATGAACAAATCACTGTTTCAGACTATGACACTGTGACTGACGATAGATTCTATAGTGCGTATTTAAAAACACCAGTGGGAAGACTGGTGTCATTAATCTATTTAAAATAATTTATTTTAATCTTTTGATAACTGAAGGTGGCACAAGGGAAGAAACATCCACACCACTTTGATATAGTTCCATAATCATTGAAGAATTGATGAAAGACTTTTCCGCTTTGCTCATCAAGAAGACTGTATCAATAGATGAATCAATGAAGTCATTAGCAGACGCTAAGGAGAATTCATATTCAAAATCAGTAACCGCTCTTAAGCCACGGATTAAGTGATTAGCGCCATGCTTTTTAGCGTATTCCACAGTTAAACCAGTTGAACTATCAACTTCCACGCGTGGGTCATTAACGGCTTCTTTAATCATTGCCACTCTTTCTTCAGGAGTGAATCTTGCTTTCTTTTGGTCGTTATAAGCAACAAGCATAATAACCTTATCGAAGATATTAAGGGCTCTTCTTAAGATTTCTAAGTGACCGTTAGTGATTGGATCGAAGCTTCCTGGATAAATTGCAACTTTCATGGTTACCTCCAATAAATGAAGACCTTTATTTCTCCATAATGGTATTCTTTCTTCTTATTATAATCAATATTTTCTAAGTTCACGTCACGATTAGCTTCTATAACGATAATCGCGTGTTCATTTAATAAATCCTTAGATATAAGTAAATCAACAATCTCTTGGTATTTACCTTGTTCATAAGGTGGATCTAAAAAGACTAAGTCAAACTTTTGACCATTATTCTTAAATTGTTCTAAAGCATTAACATCTTTATCTTTGATGATTTGATACTCATTATCATTAATCTTTAGATTATTTATATTATCCTTAATTACTTTAATAGCGAGATTAGAGACATCGACGAACGCACAAAATTTAGCGCCTCTAGAAAGGGCTTCTAAACCCATGGCACCACTTCCAGCATAAAGGTCTAAAGCATTAAAATTATCGATATTATTTAACGCAGAAAAAATGGCTTCTCTGATGCGGTCTTTTGTGGGTCTTGTATGTTCCATATCGTCAGGAAAAACGATTAAACGATGACGATATTTTCCACCGACGATTCTCATTTTGAAACCCTCTTTTCTTTAAGATGCAATGATAAATCATTGAATAAGATTTCATTTACTTGAAAATATAAGTCTCTCACTTCGCTAAAAGCTTTGAGATATTCTTTGACTAAAGGATGGTTATCAAGGGCTTCTTTTTTAAGGAAAAGTTCGTGTTGATATTTCTTAATTTCTGGGGAATTATTGCCGTAATGATTAAGGGCGTCGCTGTAGGCAGAAACCGCTAAATCTTTTTGATAAGAAAGGGCCATGACTTCCTCATTTTCGTTCATCTGTTTTTCTAACTTATTTAAACGAACAATTCGTTCATCATTATCTAACAAATCTTTTAATTCACCAGCGAGTAAATAAATGTTGCTAACCATGCACTTATTATATACAATTATTCGTCTGACATAAACTTTATTTATGTCGATAGATGTGTTAGTATAAGCCTATGAAGTTCAAAATCATTAAAGATAGCAATCCAATCATGAAGAAAAAGTCTCTTCCTGTAGACCTTCCTCTTTCTCAAGAAGACAAGGATACTTTAGACTGGATGCTCGACTATTTAAAGAAGTCTCAAGATGAAGAATACGCAACAAAGCACAATATCCGTCCAGGTATTGGCTTGGCGGCGATTCAAATTGGTCTCTTAAAAAGAATGTTTGTGATCTACTATGGGGAAGGTGAAGATTTAGTTCAATACCAACTCGTTAATCCTAAGATTATCGAATATTCTATTAGAAAATGTGCTTTAAAAGATGGTGAGGGTTGCTTATCTGTTGATAATGAACATCCTGGCTATGCGCACCGCTACTACAAGATTAAATTAAAAGCGTTTGACGCACTAACTAATCAAGACGTCATCATTACCGCTAGAGGTTTTGATGCCATTGTTTTACAACATGAATACGATCATCTCGACGGATTGTTCTTCTATGACCGCATTGATAAAAATAAGCCAAATACTCAACTAATGAATGAAGAACTTATCTAGTTTTATTTTTTATTTGCTATAATAAATAAAGATTTCAAACATAATAATGAAAGGAGCCGCTATGGATAAGACTATTTCTATGCCAATTTCTATCTATGCCCTTGGTGGATTAGGTGAAGTTGGTAAAAACATGTACTGCATTGAAAACGAAGAATCTATTATCATCATCGACTGTGGTGTGCGTTTTCCTGGTGTCGAATTCCCTGGTATTGACTATGTCGTCCCAGATTTCACGCACTTAAAGAATAACCGTAACAAAGTTAAGGCCTTATTTATCACACATGGTCACGAAGACCATATTGGTGGTATTCCTTTCTTAATTCAAAGCTTAAATATTCCGGTTATCTATGCCCCACGTTTAGCGGCCGCCCTTATTAGAAACAAAATGGAAGAAAGTCGTATGTCCGATCGACTTCCTCTTGTTGAATATGTTGATGACACTGTCGTTAACGTTGGTAGCTTTAAAGTTAGTTTCTTTAGAGTGACCCACTCCATCCCAGATTCATTTGGTATTGTCGTGGATACTCCTGAAGGTAGAATTGTTTCTACAGGTGACTTTAAGGTGGACTTAACTCCAATTGGTCCAGATATCAATCTCACCAAGATGGCCAAGTTAGGTCAAGAAGGCGTTGATTTATTATTAAGTGACTCCACTAACGCGGAAAGCGAAGGCTATACACCAAGCGAAAAGAACGTCTTAGACGCCATTGATGATGTCTTCTCTAAAGCCGCAGGTAGATTAATCGTTTCCACATTCTCTTCTAATATTTCCCGTATTCAACAAATATGTGAAGTAGCAGGTAAATATAATCGTAAGATTGTGATTATCGGTAGAAGTATGGAAAAAGCCATGGATATCTCCCGTGGTTATGGCTATATCAAGATTCCTGACGATATGATTATTGAACCTGAAAAGATTAAAGACTTTAAGAGTAATCAAATCGTTGTTATTTGTACCGGTTCACAAGGTGAACCAATGGCCGCTTTAAGTAGAATCGCTAACGGTGAACATAAAGATATTCATATCGCTCCAGGCGATACTGTCGTGTTCTCTAGCTCTGCTATTCCAGGAAATGGTATTATGATTGACCACGTTGTTAACCAATTAACAAGATGTGGCGCGGATGTTGTTACTAACTCCATCCTTAATGATATTCACTCCTCTGGTCACCCATCTAAGCAAGAATTAAGATTGGTCTTAAAATTATTTAAGCCTAAATATTTCATGCCAATGCACGGCGAATATAGAATGCTTTTAATCCATTCCAAGATTGCTAGTGAAGTTGGTATTCCAGAAGATCATAGCTTCGTATTAGATAATGGGGACTGCTTAACTTTATCTAAAGGAAAGATTTCCCGTGGTTATCCTGTTGAACACGGTAACACTTATATCGATGGTAAAGATATTAAGGGTTTAGCTGACGCAGTTATGGCGGATAGACGTATTTTAACAGGTGATGGTATGGTTATTGTCACCATCACAATCGATTCCCGTAACAATCAATTACTTGACGCTCCACTCTTTGTTTTAAAGGGTGTTGTCGCTTCACATAGTAAACGTAACGTCAACGCTTGCGCTAAATTAGTGGAAAAGGGTATCAAAGAAAAGCTCTTAACTAAGACAAGCTTTGCCGAACTTAAGAGTATTATTAAAGATATTACAGATAATTATTTGTATACATTAACACATTCTCATCCAATGATTATCCCTGTAATTCTTACAAAGAATTAAGATGATTATTTTAGCGAGTGCATCACCAAGAAGAAAAGAATTAATGAGGAAAAAAATTTCCTCTTCTTTTGTGGTCATCGTGCCACATATTGATGAATCTTTATCTTTTAAAAAATTCACTGATGTAAAAGACATTGTCAAAGACATCTCTTTACGCAAGTGTTTAGAAGTCGCAAAAGATCATTATGATGATTTAGTTATTGCCGCGGACACAGTTGTGGTCTTAGGTAATGAGATTATTGGTAAACCAAAAGACAAGGAAGATGCCTATAAGATTTTAAGAGAATTATCTGGCAAAGAACACTACGTCTTCACTGGTTACGCTCTTAAACAAGGTGATAAGTTAGTGCAAGGCATCGCTAAAAGCACAGTTTTATTTAATGAGTTAAGCGATGAATTAATTAACGCTTATATCGCTTCTGGTTCCCCAATGGATAAAGCGGGAGCCTATGGCGTTCAAGATAATGAACAATTTCCATTAGTTAAAAAAACCAGTGGGAGTAATAACAACATTATTGGTTTTCCCACTGAGCAAATTCTTGAGGATTTAAAAAATTTTAATTATTGATGCCTTTAGATATTGTTTCCGCGATATCAACGGCGTTATTAGCAATCACTAATGTCACTTTGTTAGACATTACTAGCACACTATTGACCCCTAAGTTAGTCAACTTAATGCGGTCAATTTTTTCTTTATCTTTAAGTGATAGATTGATTCTTGAACCAATTGCTGAAACACTAGCGATATTTTCTTTACCACCTAAAGCGCTAATCCAGGCGGATTCATCAACGATTGGACTCTTTTTTCTTTTGCCAAAAACGATGACTAAGACCACTAAAGCGGCTACTACTAATAAACAGCCACCAACGATGATAGCGATTAAATATGTAGGCAAAGTCGAACTATTTAATAAATTGTATTTCATAACTATATGTTATAATAGTCTAAATGTAAGGAAAAAGAAATGGTAAACGCTCAAAAAGAATATGAGACAAGATTAATGTTATCTGAGGAACAATACTTTTTTATTGTGACTTATTATATGAACATTCAACCTAATAAACATTTCTTACAAAACGCTAACCACTACTTCGACACAGATGATCTCTTTTTAAGAAATAAACATATGACCTTGAGAGTGAGAATCATTAACGACGTTAAGAGTGAATTAACATTAAAAATTAAGGGTGAAAACGGTGACGATGAGATTACTGATGGCTTAACTCCTAAGGAACAAGAACTACTACTTGAACAAAATATTTTCCCATATGGACAAGTCAGAAACCGTTTAATGCTTTTACCCTATTCATTGGATAAATATCATAAGATTGCTTCTTTATACAATAGACGCTTAGAAATCGAACAAGAAGACCATACTTTAGTCATTGATAAAAATTCATATGGCGATATCGTCGACTATAATTTAGAAATCGAATCCAAGATTGGAATTGAACACGCTAAAGACATGTTAAGGATGTATGCGGATAAATTCAATCTTACTCTTTCTAAAGAAAAATACGTCGGCAAAGCCAGACGTGCGATTGACGAAGCATTAAAAAAGCTTAACAACGATTAAGCTTCTTTAACATCTGAGTGACCACATGTATCGTATTGTGGACAGTTATCGTTTTTACATGCCCATTCCGCAAGACGACGAGCGTGAGGAATGAACGATCTTATTTCATCTGGATTGTAACCTACTTGAATACGGTGGTCATCAACGATAATTGGTCTTTTAAGTACGGATGGATTTTCTTTAATAAAGGTGATTAATTGTTTGACTGTCATTGAGTCGATATCTAAGTTATTCTCTTTAACAATCTTACTCTTAGTGGAAATGATATCTTCGGTACCATTTTCACTCTTCATTAATATATCGGTTAATTCTTGTTCGTTTAAAGTCGCAACAAAAATATTCTTTTCAATAAATGGGATGTTTTGATCCATGAACCATTTTTTGACTTTGCGACAGGAACTACAAGAAGGGGAAGTGTAAATTTTTATCATACGTTGATAGTATAACGATTTTCTTAAAGAAAACAAATAATATGTATTTGAAATTAGTCTCGTTAAAGACTAAACTAGATAACAAGGTGATGAAAAAATTATGGCAGAACGTATATTAACTGGTATTAAACCAACTGGACAATTAACATTAGGCAATTATATTGCTGTTTTAAAGAATTTAAAAAAGACAATGGAGCGTGGCGAATGCTTTATTTTCATCGCTGACCTCCATGCTTTAACCTTGCCAATTGATCCAGAAGTATTAAGACAAAACTCAATCGACTTAGCCGCTTTCTATTTAGCCGCAGGTCTTGATCCAAACAAGAGCGCAATGTTCTTACAAAGTAGCGTCTCCGCTCACGCAGAGCTTAACGCTATTATGCAAAACTACTTATACATGGGTGAGTTATCCCGTATGACTCAATTCAAAGATAAGTCCGCTAAATTAAAAGAAAACGCTATTGGCTTAGGCTTATTTGCTTACCCAGTCTTAATGGCGTGTGATATCGTCCTTTATGATGCGAATGTTATCCCTGTCGGTGAAGACCAAGTTCAACACATTGAGTTGACACGTGACCTAGTTAACCGCTTCAACAACCGTTATGGTGACCTCTTAGTTATGCCAAAAGCGGAACTCCGTAAAGTTGGTAAAAGAATCATGTCTTTAAGCGATCCAAGTGTCAAAATGAGCAAGTCTGATCCTAAAGGTGATGTCTTCCTTAAAGATGAACCAGCAGTCATCCGTAAAAAGATTATGTCTGCGGTGACGGATATGGGTTGTGAAGTCAAATATGACCCAGAAAATAAGCCAGGTATCTCTAACTTAATTCAAATCTATTGCTGCATGAAGGATATTGAAATTCCTGAAGCAGAAAAGTTATTTGAAGGATATCGTTATGGTGACTTCAAAAAAGCGGTCGCAGATGCCGTTATTGAAGAACTTGAACCATTCCAAAATCGTTATAAAGAAATCATTGCAAGTAAGAGCTATGAAGCCGTCCTTAAACAAGGCGCTGAAAAGGCTAGCAAGATTGCTAACGAAACACTTAAAAGAATTCAAAAAGCCGTTGGCTTATTACAATTGTAATAAAAAAGAGGAGCAATCCTCTTTTTATTTTTATAAGTGAAGCACTTCTTTAATGCCGTTATATAAGGCATCTGGGAAGGAATTGTCTTTTGGTTTTTCCTTTAAGACTGTACCAACATAAAACTTTACTTTTGGTTCAGTGCCGGAAGGTCTCACTGTGACGATACTACCATCTTCTAGATAGAGTTTAACAACATTGGATTTAGGAAGATTGAGTTTTTCTTTACCATCTTTAGTGATTCTTTCACCTTTTTCGATATCATCAACCTTCACCACTTTCAAGCCATTGATAGCGATGAATGGGTCATTATGTAAGGTGTTCATAAGATTGTTCATCTTGGCTTGACCTTCACTACCAAAGAATTCCATGGAGTAAGTGATATCTTGGTGATAACCAAAGCGTTTAGATAAATCATCCCAGGCTTCATCAAGTCTCATACCTTTTAAGAAATAGAATAACGCCATTTCACAGTACATTAAGATTGCTTGGCAGCCATCTTTATCTCTAGCAAATGGAGCGATTAAGCAGCCATAGCTTTCTTCATAACCGAATTCAAACTTAGGACCATTGCCCCTCTTTTCATAATAATCAATACGATTACCAATAAATTTGAAACCAGTTAAGAATTCTTCAACTTTGACACCATAGTGTCTAGCGACATCTCCTCCTAAGGAGGAAGTCACGATTGTATAGTACATAACACCATTATCACTTAAGGTGCCTTTTTCTTTCTTTTGGGAGAAGATATAGTCCATTAATAAAGCCGCACTTTGGTTACCGGTTAATGTTTGATAACTACCATCTTTAGCTTTATAGCCTAAGCCCACACGGTCACCATCAGGGTCAGTCATGACGATTAAATCCGCATCAATCTCTTTAGCGAGTTTAATTGGTTCGATGTACGCTCTTGGATCTTCTGGGTTTGGAGATAATGTACCAGAGAAATCTGGATCTGGTTCCACTTGGCTCGTGACTGGGTAAATCTTATAGCCTAAATCCTTAAAGATTCTCATGGAATTGACATAGGATGTACCATGGTTAGGAGTAAAGACAATCTTGAAGTTAGATTTATCTAAATCTCTATTAATAGCGATAGATTCAACAAGTCTCACGTATTCATCATCAACTTTATTATCTAAGAGGATATTTACCCCTCTTACTTTAGCGACTTCATATTCCACTTCTAATTCGTTTGGAAGAGCGTCAATGAGTTCTAATAAGCGTTTGATTTTATCTGGAACAAGTTGGCAACCTGTTTCATCATATACCTTATAACCATTATATTGTTTAGGATTATGGCTCGCGGTAATCATGATACCAGCACAAGCTTTAAGATAACGGACCGCAAAAGATAATTCTGGAGTTGGTCTTAATGCATCAAAGATATATGTTTTAATACCAAAATCATTTAAGGTTTCTGCACTTAAAAGTGTGAATTCACGCGACATGTGTCTGTTATCGTGAGAAATTACGACACCTTCTTCTTTCGCTTTTGGGAATAATTCTAATAAGTATTTAGCAAACGCTACAGTGGCTTTTTTCACTGTGAAGTTATTCATTCTATTAGTGCCTGGTCCGAGAACACCTCTCATACCAGCAGTACCGAATTCGACATCTTTAAAGAAAGCATCATCAATTTCTTTTTGATCCATCTTTCTTAAGATTTCCTTATCTTGTTCACTAACTTTAGCGGAATTAAGCCAACGTAAATAATTATCTTTTGTGCTCATAATGTTTACTCCTCATTTATATTGTCTAACTTAGTTAGTATATTTGCAATTTCTTCATTAGGCTCAGCAACGAATTCCTTTTTGCTTAGTTTAGTAAGAGGGGCTGGTAAATCACCAAAGCCAATCTTATAAGCATGGAGGAATTGTTTGTTAAAACCATACTTTTGTTTAAATATTCTGTTCGCGGTAAAGTCACCATATTTTTCATCCCCAATAATTGGATGATTGATGTAGGCGAGGTGCACTCTGATTTGGTGAGTTCTACCGGTCAAAAGAGTGACGTCTAATAAACTATAGTCTTGATAACGTTTGATAACTTTATAGACAGTTTTCGCCATCTTTCCTCCTTTACTTAAAGGAGCGACAGTCACAGTGTTATTCTTTTCATCCTTTTTAAGCGGAGCGGTGATGTTATCTTTATCTTTTTCCATTTGGCCCACTACTAAGGCGAGATAATGCTTATTTATTAAATCGTGATTCTTAAATAGTTCAAACAATAATTCTAGTGTTTGATGATTTTTACCAAAAGCCACGATACCAGAAGTATTTCTATCAAGACGATGCGCTGGTCCTGGTTTAAAAGCGATTTCTTTTTCAGGATCATATTCACCTTTATAAATAAGATACTCCACAACCATTTGATCTAATGATTCATCTTGTGGAGCGCTTTTTTGTACGAGTAAACCTCTAGGTTTATTCACAAACAAAACATTCTCATCTTCGTAGATAATCCAATCTTTAATTTGATTATTAGGTTGATAGGCTTTTTCTTTTAAGAAATCGTTAAATTGATCTTCGGTAATATAGATAGCAATTTCATCATCCGCTTGGATTTTAAATTTCTTATCTTCGTGATGACCGTTAACTTTAACGTCTTTTTTCCTAAATATTTTATAAATAAAGGATGTAGGAGCGGACACGAGGAGTTTTTGAATATACTTCTCTAATGTTTGCCCTTCTTCGCTTTGTTGCACCTTGAATATTCGCATATTCATATTGTAAAAAAATTATTTTTATAAATAAAGAGTGACTAATTTTATTTTTTTGTTATAATACTATTCGCACGTTCAAATATTGTTCAGCCATACGGAGGAATACCCAAGAGGCTGAAGGGGCGGGCTTGGAAAGCTCGTAGACATGTAACAGTGTGCGAGGGTTCAAATCCCTCTTCCTCCGCCAGAACGTAAGCTAGACACGTAGTTCGCTACGTGTTTTTTATTATTTAAGGATAAATAAAAGGGCTTATTCAGCCCTGATATTTTGGATTTTGGAAGAATTATTCAGCTTTAGCTTCAACGACTTCTGGTTGTTGTTCAGCGACAACTTTTTCCTCTTTCTTTAAAGCATTAAGACGAGCATTACGACGTTGTTCTTTTTCACTAGCGTGATCGAATGTCTTAGCGAAGATTAACATCACTGCGACACCAGCGACAACGCCGATAGCGATGATGATTAAGCCCCAGAAATAGACGCCTAAGCCAAATAACTTTGTGAAGCCTTCTTCGAATTCGTCTAAGGATCTAATGTTGTTGTATTTGGTTACTAAACCAAGAACGACATATGTTAAGCCCCATAAAATGACTAAAGCGCAGATTGGATACCACACTAATTCAAAGATGGATACTGGTAATTTCTTTTTGTTTGCCATAACTATTTTCTCCTTTATTAGTTAGCTTTATTTTCTGGCTTTTCTTGTGGTTGTGGAGCACTCTTAGTGACTTCTTGGACCACTTGTTGATATGTGGCTTTCCAAGTGGCTTCTGTTTTAGCAACAGCTTCATTGAGTCTCTTATTGAGATCATCAAAGATTTCTTTGAAACCTTTGTTATCTGGACGTTGTCTTCTACCTTCGGTCATTTCTAAGACACGATTTGTCTCGTCTAATAAGTCGAGAGTTTCGTTATCTGTGCAATGAGCGTGGGCACGAGAGAAACGTAAGAAACCAGCAAGTTTAGCGAGTTCGTTTTGGACAATGAAGTTACTTTGTGGTGTGGCTTTGCCTTGGCTTTCGTTCATGACTTTTTGGAATTCAGCGAATGATTCTTCAAAGACACGCATACCGAGCATTGCTAAGACGACACGATACATTCTTTCATCTTCATCGACGAGTTTAAGCATTAATTGGTCGATTTCTTTGTTTTGAATACCATAGTTGAGATATTGGAAAACGATATCTCTCATGGTTTCGGTTAAACCGACTGACATATCGAACAAAGTAACCATTTGTCCGTAGTCAACACGAACCTTATCGCCGGATGGCATTAAGATTGTGCTATTTTCAGAATATAAGTCATTGATAAATGAATTGACTTTTTCTCTGATTTTATCACCAGCTTCACCGTTGTTCTTTAAGAAATCACCGAAAGGTGTACCTTCTTTTAAGTTTTCTTCGAGAATCTTTTTACGGTTGTTATAGATCTCGATTGTGTGATCTCTCTTGATAGAATATTCAAGAGTGTCACGGATGGTGAGTAAGTAGTGATAAAGTCTAAAGGTGTATAAACTAAAGTTATTCATGTTGTTCTCCTTCCAAAATAAGATTTTCTAATTTGTAGACCCTGGAAATAATGTTTTTAGCGTATTTCCTCGCACTTGGATGGCCACGCTTCATACAATAGCTATGCTCATAATATTTGTTGAACATAGTGATGTCATTTCCAGAATCACCAACGACATAGACGTCTTTAGCGTCAATGCCCATTAATTGGCAATATCTTTCTACACCATTACCTTTATTGCAACCCCTTGGGGTTAACTCATTAACTTGGGCAGTCCAGGAAGATTCGATTTCAGGGAATTGTTCACGGAATTCCTTGTTGAGTTCCTTACTAATCTGCGCTTTTTTCTTCTTAAGACCAATGAAGGTCATGATCTTATAGACTTTTGAATTATCGAGTTCTTTATTAAATAAATCATCATCAGCGATGAATGGTTCACGATATGAGAATTGGAACCACCACCAGATTTTGTAGAACCAGATATAGAAGAACGCAACTTTACGACCGGTCTTAATAATGCATGGATGGTTTTCACTAGTCATTAATAAGGCAATTGGCTCATACGCTGTTTCGATGCGGTTAATAATATTTTTTAACTTCGCATTTGGCATCGCTTTATTATAAATAAGTTTATCGTTAGCGATGATTTGACTTGAACAGCATGTGATAAAATCTACAGGTCTTTTGATTTCGTCTTTTAATCTCTCTGTGAACTGAGTGGATCTTGATGTGACTAAGACGACTTTATTACCTGCATCAATCCATCTGCGCAAAAACTTCACATTCTTTTTGCAGATGCATCTTCTAATACTTTTGGGATAGAACAATGTTCCATCTAAATCAATAGCTAGTAATTTTGCCATGCTCCTATATTATACACGCGTGATAAACATTGTCACATATTTTTGCACTTTTTTTGTTTATGTGCGCTAGGCACAAAAAAAGCGGAACAAAGTCCGCTTCTTTAAGTTTTTTTAGATTAGGCGATAGGATTCTCCGCTTGAATGACGCCATATCCACCATCACGACGGATATAAACGACACTGATGCGGTCATCTTCTTCATCGAGGTAGAGGAAGAAATCGTGGCCTAAGGCTTCCATTCTGAGAATGGCTTCATCAATTTTCATTGATTGTAAATAATAAGATTTTGCTCTAACGACGACATCTTCTTCTTTGTCGCCTTCTTCTTCTTGGAGTTCTTGGAATTGGACTGCTTCAGCGAATGAGGCTCTGCCGCTGCGATCCATTCTTGTTTTAACTTTGCGCATTTGGCCAACGAGTTTATCGATGGCTAAGTCAATTGCAGCATATAAATCTGCATCTTCGACTTCCGCACGGAGTGGCATTTGAGGTAAGAAGATTGTAATCTCTACTCTCTGGGTTTCACCATGCACACTGACAACAGCACGGCATTCGATGTCATCGTTAATAAGAAAAAACTTATCCATTCTTGATAGTTTCTTCTTAATAGCGGAAGAAATGGCGTCTGTTACTTGGATGTTTTTGCCGATAATTTGGTATTTCATATGTTGTAACCTCCTTCCAAATTATGAAACAGAAGTTCAGTCACTTACATTATAGCACCAGGTTTCGGCTTTATAAATAAAAGGTTGGTTATTTAAGAAGGTTTTTGATTTCTTCGACTTTATCGAGTTTTTCCCAAGGTAAATTGAGATCTGGCCTACCAAAATGACCGTAGTTTGTAAGTTCTCTATATTTGAATGTTGGGTCAGTAAGATTGAATTGTTTGATAATCATACCAGGACGGCAGTCAAAGACTGTTCTGACCACATTAAGGATTTTATCATCACTGTAATGAGATGTTTTATATGTTCTAACACTAATAGATAATGGTTGGTTAACGCCGATAGCATAGCTAAGCTGTACACGTAAGCGTCTAGCTACACCTGCAGCCACGAGATTCTTAGCGATGTATCTTGCCATATAAGCAGCGGATCTGTCGACTTTAGTTGGGTCTTTACCAGAGAAAGCGCCACCACCGTGTTCGCATGTGCCGCCATATGTATCAACAATAATTTTACGTCCGGTCACGCCTGTATCGCCTGTAGGACCACCGATGACGAATTTACCAGTTGGGTTAAAGTAAACTTTAAAGTCTGTGTTTAAGCCAAATGATTTAGCGACTTTCTTCATGATGTTTTCTACGACATAGTTTTTGAATTCGTTTAAGTCGATATTGTCATCATGTTGGATGGACATTAAGACTGTATCAATACGAATATTGTTTGGATCTGTGTAGTCAATAGTCACTTGTGATTTCATATCTGGGCGAGCGTGTTTAAAGACACCCGCTTTTCTTTGATTTGTGGCTTCTCTGACTAATTTATGAGCAATGGAAATCGCTAATGGCATATAGCCTTCTGTTTCATCAGTGGCATAACCAAACATAATTCCTTGGTCACCCGCACCGACATCTTCAGGCTTTTGTTGAGAGACACCAATGGAAATATCGTGCGATTGTTCTTTAACCTTCAGTTCTACTTCCACTGTATGATAGTCAGTACCGAGTTCTGGACGGTCATAACCAATGCCCTTTAAGACATCTTTAACGATTTGGACATAATTTGGTTGGACCTTGCATGTGATTTCACCACCGATTAAGACAAAATTGTTACTCGCGAAAACTTCGCAAGCCACTCTGGCGTTTTTATCCTCTTTTAAACAGGCATCTAAGATAGCGTCTGCGATTTGATCGCACACTTTATCTGGGTGTCCTTCACTAACTGATTCTGAGGTAAATAAAATCTTTTCTTTTTCCATGTTGATATTCTCCGATATAAATAAAGCCCTCCCACATTCATGGAAGGGCATACTTTTTTCCTTCAACTTATCGCTCAAGGTTGTGGGAACCTTGCTAGAGAAGAGCACTTACTCCACTAGGAGAGTTGCTATCGCGTTATTACATTCTCTACTACGCGATTCTTGATAAGCACAACTATTATAAGGTATTTCTTTGAAATAGCAACAAAGAAAAGAAAAAAGCAGGTTTTCGAAGCCTGCTCTTTAATTCTATTTAATATTTTCTAACCCTAAGGCTAGTTGGTCAGGACAGGATGTTTCACCTGTTCTTGAACCACGGCATTTAATACCTTTTAGTTTTGTAATCACATCTTCAATCTTCATGCCCTCGATTAAACGACACACGCCTTGAGTGTTACCCATGCAGCCCCCTACGATGGTTGCGTGCACAATTACACCATTTTCGTGTTCGATGATCATTTCCCTTGCACAGACATTGTTTGGTTTAAATGTGATCTTTTCCATAACTACTTAATTAATTTACCGTAAACTGTACCAGCGCAGCCAGCAGCATTGCTTTCATCGGTATCGATGTGGCACGCTAAAGCGAAGTCGTCTCTAACACGAACAACGACATCACCAAAGATTAAGCTTCTGCCTGGGCAGTTAACTTCTAATTTAACAATTTGACCGTTTTCAACGCCAAATTCTTGGGCGTCCGCTGGAGTCATATGAATATGTCTCTTAGCAACGATGCAGCCTTCGGCTAATTCGAGTTCACCAGCAGGACCAACTAATTTGATACCTGGGGTACCAGCTAAATCACCAGATTCTCTAATAACAGCTGGAACGCCTAATGTACGAGCATCAGTAGCACTGACTTCGACTTGACCAGCTTTTCTGAAAGGTCCGAGGATGGAAACGTTTGCAATTGTTTTCTTTGGACCAACGATGTCTAAACGAGAGAATGAGACGAATTGACCTGGTTGAGATAATGGCGCTCTAACTTCTAACTTAGCATCAGCGCCAAATAATATTTTGAATTGTTCTTCTGTCACGTGGATGTGACGAGCACTTGTTTCAACTAAAATTTCTTTCATGAAATTGCCTTCTTTCTTGCGAATAGTATTCTAGCAAAGTTCTTATAATAATTCATTAATTAATGAAGAAAGTTTATTTTTTGTTGCAATAATAATTTTTGTGTGCAAAATTAAGGCGAGGAAATTTTATGGAAGAAGTCGTCGAAGAATTATTAACTGATCGCATTCTTACCGCTGTTAAGAACAGAAACGCCAAAGAAATCAGAGAAATCTTTGAAACAGTTCCTAACATCGATATTGCTGAAGCATTAGACGAAGTCGATGATGCTGCTGTTTTCCTTTATATTTTTAGAACAGTAACAAGTGAATATACCGGTGATTTCTTCACAGAATTAACTACTGATCAACAAGAGATGATCATCAATGCTTTCACTGATAAGCAATTGATTGAATTATTAGAGAACTCCTTCGCTGACGATATCGTCGATACCTTGGAAGAAATGCCTGCCAATGTTGTGGCTAGGGTTCTTAAAGCATGTCCTGCTGACTTAAGAAAAGACGTCAACAACCTTTTAAACTACAAAGAGAACACAGCTGGTTCAGTAATGACCACTGAGTATCTCGATATGAAAGACGACTTAACAGTTAAAGAAGCTCTTAAGATTATTCGTAAACGTGGTAAAGATGCGGAAACCGTTTATACCGTTTTCGTTAGAGACTCCAAACGTAATCTTAAAGGCACCATTAACTTGGATGATTTGATCTTCGCTGATGACGATGAAACATTAGATAACGTTATGGACCGTGACTTTGTCACCTGTAATGTTAACGATGACCAAGAAGAAGTCGCTAACATGTTCAAACGTTATGACCTTAATGCAATGGCGGTTGTGAACAATGAGAACAAGATCATTGGTATTATCACCATCGACGACGTGGTCGACATCATCGTTGAAGAAGCGACTGAAGATATCGCTCACTTAAATCAAATCTCCAACATGGACGAACCATATTTGAAAACACCTGTTATCAAATTGGTTATGAAGTGCGTACCATGGATTTTGATTTTGATTGTCTTACAAATGTTCTCCACCTTAATCATTTCTAGATTTGAAGGTGCGATTGCTTCCCTTACATTATTATCATTCTTCATGTCATTAGTCACTGACGCAGGCGGTAATGCTGGTGGCCAAACCACTACCCTTATCGTTCGTTCTATTTCCTTGGATGAATTTGATAAAGGCGACTTCAAACGTGTTCTTTGGAAAGAATTACGTGTTGCCTTATGTATTGCGGCGATAGTTGGTGCGTTTGCATTTGCGTGGATTTTATTTGAAACAAGCATCGGAATTGCTCCAGTCAAAGAATCAATTGATGGCGTTAAAGCAAATTTCTTAGATAAAGGCATCGTATGGGCGGAATCAGAGATTAAAGTGAAATTAGTCGTTTCTGGTTTAATTGCTTCCACATTATTTGTTGCGATGGTCGTTTCTCGTATGGTTGCTTGTATGCTTCCATTCTTAGCTAAAAAGATTAAGCTTGATCCTGCTGTTGTGTGTGGTCCTTTCACCACAACGTTAGTTGACGTTATTACATTACTCACTTACTTCTTACTCTGGACATACTTGTTCGGACCAATGTTAGGACTTTAATTTATGAATAAAAAAGAAAATACCTGGGAACTAATTAAGTTCCTTATTACAGGTGTTGTCTGCGCTGCGGCAGACTACTTCACCACCTCACTTTTCTTAAGAATATGCGCTGGTATTCCTAGCGATATTGCTCAATCCGCCATCTCATTGTTAGCGGGTTTTATCGTCGGTGTTATTTTAAACTACATTTTATCTACTTATTGGGTGTTTAAAGGTAAGCAAGATAAATCTGTAACTAAGTCCACTAAGTTCATTGTTCTGTTTGTTATATTTAGCGCTATTGCCTATGGCTTAAGCTTCCTTACATATGAAGGATGCAGGATTTTATTCTCTCATGCACCAGGTGTGAATATTAACGATTGTGGTATCGATTACATCTTAAAGTTCCAGTTCTGGGGAGACTTAGTCTTCTGGCTCTATACAGTAGCCTTTATCTTAAAAACACTCGTGGGTCTTATTTGGAACTATTTCACCAGGAAATATATTCTCTATCGTCGTAAGCCTGAACAAACTCAGGAATAATTAATTAACTAGAACAGCATGATAATCGCATTTCCATCGATAGATGCTGTTTTTTAGTTATATTTAAGGTCATTATAATATTATCAAACCATGAAACTTAGAGTGGCTCTAATACCATCTTACGAACCGGATGATGTTTTGCTAAACGTTGTTAATGAACTTTTAGTAAATTCTTTTACTGTGGTTGTGGTTAACGATGGAAGTGGTCATGAATACGATGGAGTATTCTCTAGATTACCTGAAGGAGTCCACTACTTGTCATATGAAGAAAACCATGGCAAAGGCTATGCCTTAAAGCATGGGCTCCAATATATTAAAGATAATTATGATGATTGTATCGTCGTGACTTTAGACTCAGATGGTCAGCACAAAGTCATGGATGCGATTAAGATTTGTGATGAATGTGAAAGTCATGAAGAAAACACTCTTGTTTTAGGTAGCCGTTTCTTTGATAAGAAAGCCCCATTCAAGAGCCGCTTTGGTAACTTCATGGCAAGAGCATCATTCTTGCTTTCCACTCGTCATAAAATTTACGATACTCAAACTGGCTTAAGAGCGTTTAATTCTGATCTATTAGAAAAAATGATCGCTATTAAAGGCGATAGATATGAATACGAGATGAATGTCTTACTCGATGCAGTGAGAAGTGACATCACTGTTACTGAAGTAAAGATTGAAACAATATACGTTAATGATAATGCTGGTACTCACTACAATCCTTTCAAGGATACGATGAAGATATTCTTTGAAGTATTGAAGTTTTCAGCAGCCTCTTTTGCAGGCTTTTTAGTCGATTTTGGATTATTTACTTTATTTACTTGGTTAGCTAAAACATTCTTTGTAGACACTACAGCAGATGCCTGGCAGTACTGGATTATCGGTAGCAACATTACGGCGAGAATCATCAGTGCGTCAGTTAATTTCACACTTAATTACATCTTTGTCTTTAGAAGTAAGAAGAAAGTTTGGAAAGCATTATTGGAATATGCCGTGCTTGCTACATTCGTTTTAGCGGTTAATACAACATTTGTGTGGCTATTGACCAGTAAAGCTGGCATGTACGAAGTACTTGCGAAGATTATCGTAGAAGGTACAATGTTTATAGTAAGTTGGATTATTCAAAGACTGTTTGTCTTTAGAAAGAAGAAAAAAGAGTGAAGAAGTTAGTTTTACCAATCATCTTTGCTGTTGTAGGTGTTAGTTTTACTACCTACTCTTTTCTCGATACTTTCATTATTGTAAAAAACGCTAAGTCAGTTGACTTGGATCATAATAGTAGTTTCTCATTTAATGATGGACCAGTGATTAAACCACCAGTCTCATCTTCAAGTAACGATTCTGCTTCTAGCAATTCAAGTACCACTAGTAGTTCTTCAAGTGGTTCTCAAAGCAGTTCTTCTCAAACAGTGGAGACTGATTACTATGAGAATTTAACTGAGGAGCAAATAGCAGCGTTATTCACCACCACTAAAGAGTTTGAAGAAAGACAGCACTATTCTGATCCAGATATTTATATCGATATCACTACACATCGTGATAATGGTGATACCACAACATATTATGTTGCAGACATAAGAATTAAATCTTTAGGCTATTTAAAAACCGCTTTAGCGAAAGATACATATGGCATGCACATCAAAGAAAGAACTAGTGATATTTGTAAACGTAAAAAAGGTATTTTAGCGATTGATGGCGATACATATGGTGAACAAGAAGGTGGCTATGTCGTTAGAAACGGCACCGCTCTTAGAGAAACTAAGAATCTAGACCGTATGAGAGGCACCACACAAAAAGCGGAAGACTTAGTTATTGCTGGTGATGGTACATTCTCTATCATCGATGAAAGATATACTTCTTTTGAAGAAGTTAAAGCGATGAACCCATGGCAAGTATTTTCATTTGGTCCTGCTTTAATTAAGAATAACGAAGTGGCCGTTAATGATAACGAAGAAGTTGGCACCGCAATGGCGGGCAACCGTAATCAAAGATGTGCAATTGGTATTATTGCCCCTAAACACTATGTGTTTGTGGTTTCTGATGGTAGAAGCGATGAAAGCTCAGGTCTTTCATTAAAGGCACTTGGTGAAATCATGAAAGGTTTACACTGCCAATGCGCTTATAACCTTGATGGAGGTGGCTCTGCCACAATGTATTTAGATGATGGTACAGGTAACGCTAACGGATTAGCACACCTTGTTAATAAACCAACGCAAGACTTAACCGGTGGTTATGGTCACGGTGGAGGTGGCACTACTATTGGACAGAGGGAGGTAAGCGACATTGTTTATATCGGAAAAGATCAAGACTAATACCTTGAGATCCCTTTATATCTATATCGGTATCACTATCTTTATCGGTGTTTTTGGTGGTGTCTATGAAATCTTTAGTCATAATGTCTTTTCTCCTGCCATGTATTTAGCGTGGTTAATCCCTTGTGGTTTCGGTGTTGGAGTATATCTTGCTTTGGCTTTTGCACCCATAGACAAAGTTCCGGGAACACTTTTAGAGTGTATCTATAACTTTGGAGTGGCCATGTTCACAGTTCGTTCAATTTTTATCGGTGTAATCGAAATTTACGGAACAACGAACAAAATGATGCTAAACACCTATACTGCTTTGTCTTGGATATTTTTGTTCCCTGCCGGACTAGCTTATTTAGCGATATTTATTTATTCGCTTATTACTTCAAAACGTAAAAACAATCGACAAGGGGCTTAAAAAACCTCTTTTATTTTGGAAATAACAATTCTAAAATTAAAGTACATACAGAAGGGGAACTTATAATGAAAAAGTTTTTACAATTCGCAGGAATTATTTCTTTAGTGTCTGCCGTTATCGCTTTTGTGTTGATGATGGCGACAAACGCCATGACCGTTGACAATGGTATTTTAGGCAAATTCGACATTAGTGGAACCACCGCTATTTTTGGTCACAAATCAACTGGCTTATTGGATTTAGAATACAAAGCTGCTCCTTTAGCCTTAATCGCTTGGATTCTCATCCTTGCTGGTATGCTCGTTGTTTTATGCGGAATCGTCTTACCATTATTGAAGGTCAAAGCTTTAGAAAAATTCTCAGGCATTTTAGACATCGTTGCATTAGCATGCTTTGTCTTAGCCGGTATCTTTATGTTCATCGTTATCCCATCATTCGCTGGTGCTAATGAATGGAATAATACAGATGGCATTACTATTGGTGCTGGTTGGGTTATCGGTGGTATCTTCGCCATCGTCGCTGGTGGTTTAGCAATCTTACCAGCAGCCGCTGCTTTCTTAGCTAAAAAGAAATAATTTACCATTCAATAAACAATTAGGGGGCTTAAAAAGCCCTCTTTTTGTATCTTCTATAAATAGTTCTTGTTTTTTATGTTACGATTTCTTACAATAATCAAGCAGTTTGATGCGCGAGTGGCGGAACTGGTAGACGCGTACGTTTGAGGGGCGTATAGGATTCCCTGTGTGAGTTCGATTCTCATCTCGCGCACCATTAGATAATTACTCCAACGATTTGTTGGAGTTTTTATTTATTAAAAAAGACCCCGATTTCTCGAGGTCTTATTTTTTTACATCTTAGTGGTATCGAAGCCTTTAAGAACTTTAGTTAATGGCTTGATGACCTTACGGACATTACCATCAATGAATGGATTTCTTAAGTGATTTCTTTCTAAGAGTTCTAAGAATGGATATTTACCACCCATCTTGCAGAGCTTGATATATTTCTTCCAAGCTTTTTCGTGGTTCTTCATATTCTCAACAGCGAATTGGAAGGCCACGACTTGGGCTAATGTGTAATCGATGTAATAGAATGGAGAGCCGAAGATGTGACTTTGTCTCATCCACCATGTACCTTTGTTTAAGGTTGGACATTCATCGTATTTCTTATGTGGAGTATAACGGGATTCAATTTCCTTATAAGCCGCACATCTTTCTTCATGAGTGGCGTTTGGATGTTCATAGACCCAGTGTTGGAATTCATCAATGGTAATACCATATGGTAAGAATTCAATGGAATCCGCTAAGTGGGAATATCTATACTTTTCAGCATCTTTACCGAAGAAGTCATCCATGTATGGCCAGGCAAAGAATTCCATACTCATAGAGTGGATTTCACAAGCTTCTAAGGTTGGGTTCATAAGTTCTGGAATTTTGATGCCACTACTTAAGTAAGCTTGGAAAGCGTGACCGCCTTCATGGCATAAGACATTGACGTCACCAGATGTACCATTGAAGTTAGAGAAAATGAATGGAGATTTATAATCTGGGAAGAATGTGCAATAGCCACCTGGAGCTTTACCTTTTCTGGCTTCAAGATCCATGAGTTCGTATTTAACCATGAAGTCAAAGAACTCTTTACTTTCTTTGCCTAAAGATGAATACATCTTTTGAGCTTGGGCCACTAAGTATTTAGCGCCGCCAACTGGCTTTGGATTACCACTCTTGAACATTAAGTTGTAATCATAGTATTGAGGTTTCTTGATGCCAAGATTCTTCATTTGTTGTCTATAGAGTTTGTTACAAACTGGCACGACTTCTCTAGCGATTTGCTCACGGTAGACTTTAACCATATCGGCGTTATAGTCGGTTCTACCTAAGTTATAGTAGCCTAATTCAATAAAGGACTTATAACCAAGTTTCTTGGCCATTGTATCTCTTAATTTGACTAATTCACCGTATATTTCACCGATACGTTGTTCGTGTTCACCTAACCATTTATCCATGGCTTTAGCAGCGGCTTTTCTTGTTTCTCTATCACTATCTTGTAAATATTTACCTAATTGAGAGAGATTTAATGTTTCGCCTCTAAATTCGATTTGTGCACTACCGAAGATTAAATCATATTCACTAGTGAGTTTATTTTGTTTAGCGAGTTCTGGCATGATCTTTTCATCAAATGTCTTTAATGAAACATCATATTTCTTGAATAAGAACTTACCGAATTTCTTTTCTAAGTCCGCGCGATATGGAGCGTTAGCTAAGACTTTAAGCAAAGCTTGACCATATTTAGAGAATGTTGGAGAAACTTCATCTAGATATTCTTGCGCTTTAGCGTATTCTGGATTGGTTGTATCGCAAGAATATAGGACATAGATAATAGATGTTTGAGTTTCAATTTCACTACTGAACTTGTTTAACTTTTTAATGATTTTGCTAGCCTCTTCAGCGTTATCACAAGCTTTTAATTCGCTAATGAATTGTTCCATTTTTTTGATGTACTTTCTCATGTTAGGAATTACTAGTTTGTAATCACTGAACTTGATTGGTTCTTTTTTCATACCTTTTTTCCTTCTTTCTTAATTTATATATACGAATGAGAAATAAGCTTTTTTAATTAATGATTGTTTTAATAAAAAAACAACCACTCGGTTGTTATTTTATGAAAATCGATAAATTTATACAAGGAAAACACCTTTTATTTCTTTACGAAATGATATCTTTTGGATTTCTTTTTAGTATCTTATAGATAAAACGTGTTGGGAAGAATGAGATCCAGAAGTTATAACCAACGACATCAGCGTTATATAAGACAACGTGTTGACGATAGATCTTTTCAATCTCTTCAATATTAGCGGCAATTTCAAAGAATTCATTATCTTTAGAAACCTTTTCATTGTCTCTAGCGATATAAAGGAAATACTCAGAAATAGAGGTTAATAGTTCTCTAGCATTCTTTGCCTCTTCTCCATTTTGATGTTCAATCGCATTTAAATCAAAATTAGATAACTCTTCGACCTTCTTCTTTTCTAGCTTCACACCATGCTTATTAAGTAAGGTTACTAGGTTATCAATATTATCTTTTTTATTTGCAAGAATGAGGGATAAATCGTGATCATGATGTGAAAGGATTGAGGAGAAAGAGACCACAAAAATCACATCGAGAACGACGAAGACTAGATAGACGCCCGCTAAGACAATCGCGGTATTACGGAGAATGAGTAGAAACAATTCCATAGGAGCATTCTAGCACATTGTCTGTGGGTGAGATACATAAAGTTGACTAATATTATCATTTTTGAGATAATATTAAAGGAGGTTATAACTATGGGCAAACCAATCGTTGCAATTCTGTATGATTTTGATAAAACGTTATCCACGACTGATATGCAAAATTATACCTTTATTCCAAACCTCGGTATGACTCCTGATGAGTTCTGGGGTGAAACTGGAAAACTATCACAAAAATACGAAGTTGAAAGAATCCTTTCTTATATGTACTGCATGATTAAATTTGCAAAAGAAAAGGGCATTAAGATGACCAAAGAATATTTGCAAGAATGCGGTAAGGCCATTAAGTTCTATCCTGGTGTCACCACTTGGTTCAAACGTATTAACGAATATGCTTTAGAAAAAGGCATTATCGTTGAACACTACTTAGTCTCAAGTGGCACGAAGGAAATCGTTGAAGGCTGTTCCATCGTTGATGAATTTAAGCAAATCTATGGTTGTGAATTCTTATATGATGAAAACGGTGAAGCGTGCTGGCCAAAGATGGCAATTAACTTCACACAAAAGACACAGTTCTTCTTCAGAATCGCTAAAGGTGCGATTAAAGCCACCGATGATGCTGGTGTTAATGAAAAGACACCTGATCACCGTGTCGAATATAAGAACATCATCTATGTTGGTGATGGAATGACCGATATTCCAAGTATGACTCTCGTGAAGAAAAACGGTGGTCATAGTATCGCTATTCATCCAAAGGATGATAAGGAAGTTGTTCAACAAATCTATGATGATAATCGTTGTGACTTCATCGTTGAAGCCGATTACAGTGCGAATGGTGAAATGGACAAGGTTGTCAAAATGTTAATCGATTTGATTTCCGCACAAGAGAAATTGAAGAGAAAAGAAATCAGCTTAGCAAATAAGTAAGGTAGAGATAAACTTCTACCTTTTCTTTTACACTGGTGTTATCATTTTAGGTGATAGGTGTTTATTATGAAGTATCAAGTCGGACAATTAGTTATAGGCAAAGTATATAATGTTAAGCCATACGCTCTTTTTATGTCTTTTGAAGATGGAGTGACTGGTTTATTACATATTTCAGAGATTTCTGATTCATTTATTCGTGACATTGAAAAGTACGGATCTGTTGGTGATGAAATCAAAGTGAAGATTTTATCTATTGATAAAGATAACGGCTTTTTAAGGGTTTCTTATAAACAAGTACCACAAGAAGAAATGTATTCCAGCCACACTAATCAAAGAAGAATGCCCACTACTAGCGAAGATGAATTCTTACCACTTAAAGAAAAATTAGATTCATGGATTAAAGAAGCTTACGAGAATATTGAAAAAGGGGAGAATTGATATGCTCGAATTAAGATTAAATAAACTTATAACCGAAGATGTTTTGAAAGGTTATGAACAAAAAGTTAAAGAAATTAACGAAGTTATTAAAAACAAAACAGGGGCTGGTAATGATTTCCTTGGTTGGGTTGATTGGCCAGTCAATTATGATAAAGAAGAATTAGCAAGAATCATTAAAGATGCGAAGTATGTCAGAGACAACTTTGATGTTCTAGTCGTCTGTGGTATTGGTGGCTCTTATTTAGGCGCTAGAAGCGCTTTAGAAGCATTAAACGGCTTAAAGAGTCCTGATAAATTAGAAATCATTTTTATGGGTCAAACATTCTCACCAAATTATGTGGCCCAAGTGATGAATTATCTCAAAGATAAGAACTTCGCTATTAACGTTATTTCTAAAAGTGGTACCACCACTGAAACAAGTATCTCTTTTAGATTATTAAAAGAACTCTTAGAAAATAAAGTTGGTAAAGAAAAAGCTAGAAAAGCCATCTTTGCCACTACTGATAAAGAAAAAGGTGCTTTAAAAACCTTAGCGACACAAGAAGGCTATGTCACTTATGTCTTACCTGGTGATATCGGTGGTCGTTATAGTGTCTTTACCGCAGTTGGTACTTTCCCATTAGCGTGCGCTGGTATTGATGTTGAAGCGTTAATTAAAGGTGCTAGAGACGCAAGAAGTGAAATTCAAGAAAAACCACTTAAGGATAACTTATGTTATCAATACGCCTCTATGAGAGACTATATGTACCGTCATAATAAGCCAGTAGAAATGTATGTCACTTATGAACCTCAAATGAGTCAAATTAGTGAATGGCTTAAACAATTATTCGGTGAATCTGAAGGTAAAGAACATAAAGGTCTTTATCCAAGTAGCGCGACCTTCTCCACAGACTTACACTCTTTAGGTCAATATGTCCAAGAAGGTACACCATTATTATTTGAAACAATTATCAATGTCTTAAATCCTAAAGATGACATAGTCATTCCACACGATAACGAGGACTTAGACGGTCTTAATTATTTAGAAGGTAAGAACTTAGCGTTCGTTAACCAAAAAGCCTTTGAGGGCACTTTAAAGGCCCATGAAGACGGTGGCGTGCCTTGTAACGTTATCTATTTAGATAAATTAGATGCTTATAACCTTGGTTACTTATTCTATTTCTTTATGAGAGCGTGCGCGATGAGCGCTTATATGCTTGAGATCAACCCATTTAATCAACCAGGTGTTGAAGTTTATAAGAAGAATATGTTCCACCTTTTAGGTAAAAAAGGTTACTAGAAACTATCAATAGTTTATTGTTCGAAAAGTCGCTATAAAATTAGCGATTTTTTGATTGACTATATTTATATATAAGTGATATATTATTTAGGCGCATTGTTAATCGGATGCTTAGCTCAGCTGGGAGAGCATCACCCTTACAAGGTGGGGGTCGGCGGTTCGAGCCCGTCAGCATCCACCAGTAAATATGCGCAAAACCCATCAATAGATGGGAGGGTAGCGAAGAGGCTAAACGCGGCAGACTGTAAATCTGCTACCTACTGGTTTCGGCAGTTCGAATCTGCCCCCTCCCACCATAAAGGTTTGTTGGGGTGTAGCCAAGCGGTAAGGCAACAGACTTTGACTCTGTCATCTCACTGGTTCGATCCCAGTCACCCCAGCCATAAACTTCACTCTCTAGCTCAGCCGGTAGAGCACTTGACTTTTAATCAAGGGGTCTGGAGTTCGATTCTCCAGAGAGTGACCATCTTGATGCCCAGGTGGCGGAATAGGTAGACGCACAGGACTTAAAATCCTGCGGTAGCGATACCGTACCGGTTCGATTCCGGTCCCGGGCACCAACTTAAA
>JBGUMU010000087.1:0-9592 GCA_045116995.1 Bacilli bacterium | reverse complement strand
TTTTACAAGAAGCACGCGTAGTTTAGTGGTAGAACTTTAGCTTCCCAAGCTAATCGTGCGGGTTCGATTCCCGTCGCGTGCTCCATTTGTATAAAATATATTTATGAAATATGAAAAGTCCTGTGGTGTAGTCACCTACATCCTTATCAATAACGAAATACATTATCTATTGGTTAGACAAACCAATGGTTTTCTTTCATTCCCTAAAGGCCATGTCGAAGGCAATGAAACCGAAGAAGAAACAGCCTTACGTGAATGTTTAGAAGAAACAGCTTTGAAAGTCACACTTAAGAAAGGTTTCAGAGAAGTTATTAATTATCAGATTCCTGAAATCGATGTTAATAAAGACGTAGTGCTCTTCGTTGGTGAAATTGATAATCTTGATTATCATAGACAAGAAAAAGAGATTGCAGACATCCAGGTATATAAATACCAAGAAGCGTACAATCTCTTAGAATTTGATAATTGGAAACAAGTTCTTAAGAAGGCTAACGACTTCCTTACAAAACTATAATCTATTAAGCACGAGATTCATGATTTCTTCAAAGTTCCCGTGCTTATATTTATTTATATCTTCATTATCTAAATTTAATAAACAATCGGTGATAAGGTAGGAATCAATACCTAACTTATTAACAATCATATCTTCTCTCACGTCATTACCCACCATAATGACTTCTTCTGGTTTATAGCCAGTCTTTTCTAATACTTCTTCATAGTATTTGAGATTTGGTTTACTAAATCTAGAATTCTCATAGGCGGTAATGTACTTGAAATCATCTGGATTACAACCCGCCCATCTGATTCTAGCCTTCGTGGCCGCGATTGGGAAAATAGGGTTAGAAGCAATAATGACTTCATAACCTTTATCTTTAAGGGCTTTGATAAAGTCTTTCGCTAATGGTTGATAGCCACATGTATGACCTAAAGTAGGGAAGATATTGCTGTAGAACTCCACAAAGTTCTCTTTGTTTTCTTCTAATCTATCTGGATGAACTTCAATAAACTTCTTCCAGAATAGTTCTTCATTGGTTTGGCTACCATCATTTTGAATCATTGCTTTAGTGCCATACCAGATGACCTTTAAAAGTTCATCAAGAGTGTAACCTAAATAGGCGATCTTTTTATAGACCTCGCCAAAATAAATCTTTTTAAAATACTCCTCATCCATGGGGAGTAATGTTCCGTCTAAATCAAATAAAACTGCTTTAATCATGAGAAGATTATTTCATTTATATTATCGTTTGTCATTACAAAATTTTATTTTGTGTTACAATATGGGCCGTATGACGTGGGAACTATTCTTTGACATCCTATTAGACGCATTAAAAGACAGTGGTATTGTCTTCGCTTTCGTGTTCTTATTTCATGTCGTTTTATCTTTTATTGAAACTCCAGTTTCTAACTTCTTAGTTAAAAGAAAAAAGAGTTCACCAATCTTTGGTGCCTTATTTGGTTTAGTTCCTCAATGTGGCACATCCGTCATTGCTGCGGATTTATATATCAAAAGATACATTACTATCGGTACAGTTATCGCTGTATTCTTAAGCTGCTCTGATGAGGCGTTAATTGTCTTATTAGAAGCTTGGAATGAAAAGACCTTAATGATCTTCCCATTAATTGGTTTAAAACTTGTTACTGGTATTGTTGCGGGTCTTCTTATTGATTTATTTATAAGAAAACAAAAGATTGAAGAAGTCGACCATATTGAAGAAGAAACAGAATGTCATAAGCATCATCACGAAAACACCCCAGCGCACGCACATTTAATTCATCCATTAATCCATGCGCTTCAAATACTTGCCTATGTCTTTATCATTAATTTAGCGTTAGGCCTTATTATTGGTTTTGTGACCGAAGAAAAGTTCTCCGCTTTTATGATTTCTAATAGATATTTAGCGCCTTTATTTGCCTCTATTATTGGTCTAATTCCTAACTGTGCTTCATCAATCTTAATTACAAAATTATTCGCTGAAGGTCAGCTTTCATTTGGCGCTTTATTCGCTGGTTTATTAGTGAATTCTGGTTTAGGTTTAACAGTCTTATTAAAAGACAAAAAGACTATTGGAAAAGCATTAATTATTGTAGCTATTTGCTTTGTTATCGCTAATATATTAGGTTACTTGACTTGTTTAGTGGTTGGATTTTAGTCTTAGACTAATAACAACTATATGAACAGTCATTCATTTTTTAATTGAAAATATGAACGAACATTCATATAATAATTACGGTGATGAAATATGAAAGGTGTTCAAAACTCAACAATTAAGAAAATGGAAAGCTTATTAGAAACAGCTTCCGATGCAACAAGATTAAAGATCATGTTAGCGTTGCTCGATGACGATAAATGTGTCTGTGAAGGCGACTGCAACTGTGGTGCCTGTTTAGACATGGAATGCATGATTGAAAAATGCGTTAACGATATCGCAATGGAAATAGGGGCTTCTCAATCTTTAGTGTCACATCAACTCAGAGTGCTTAAGGATGCTGACTTAGTGAGAACCCGTAAAGAAAAGACAAAAGTGTATTACTCATTATCAGATAAACACGTTCGCTTATTATTAGGCGTTGCTTATGAACACGTCATGGAGGAGGAAGAGGAAAATGATTAAGAAAACATATCACATCTCTGGATTCGATTGTCCTAACTGTGCTCATAAGAGTGAAGCCCACTTAGGAAAACATGAAAAAGTCGATAGTTGTCATATCGATTTTTCTACGAATAAGATGTATGTCACATATAAAGACAAAGAATTAGAAGTCGATGAAATTAAGCAAGTCATTGCCCAAGTGGAAAGCGATCCATTAGATATCTATGACTTAGATAAGAAAGTGGTGAAGAAGACTTACCACATTTCTGGCTTTGACTGCCCTAACTGTGCGAAGAAATCAGAAGCCCATCTTGCAAAGCAAGAAGGTATCGAAGATGCGCATATTGACTTCTCTACAAATAAACTCTACATGACTTATAAAAATAAGCCATGGACCATTGAACAAATTAAAAAGGTCATCGCTCAAGTCGAGAGTGACCCACTTGATATTAAAGAAATCGAAGGCAAGGTTGAACATAAAGAAAGATTATTCACTCCTAATATGTGGTTCTTGCTCGCAAGAATTCTCATCGCTGTCGTAGTCTTAGTCATTAACTTAGCAGTTCTTGAAAGATTCGATAATAGTGGTTGGATTAGATTCGCTATCTATACCGCTACAACAGTTCTATTAACATATGATGTTACCTGGCGTGTTATTAAACACATTAAGAACCTTAATAACATCATTGACCATAACTTATTGATTACTATTGCCGTATTAGGTGCAACAGCTTTAGCGGTTATCCATCTCTTAAAAGAGGGCGAAGCAGAACATGGTGTCCACTTCGCTATGGAAGCAATGATGGTTGTTGGTTTATTCCAAGTAGGCCAAATCGTGGAGAAGATTGCCACTAATAGAAGTAAACTAGCCGTCATGAACGCCATTCAATTAAGAGTGGAATACGCTAACTTATTAAAAGATGGTGAAGTTAGAAAGGTTGATCCAGAAGAATTAGAGATTGGTGATAACGTTGTTATCAGTGCGGGTGAAATGATCCCAGTTGATGGTGAAGTTGTTTCTGGTTCCGCTTATGTTGATAAATCATCCTTAACTGGTGAATTCGTACCAGTCTTAACAGATGTAGATAATAGTGAAGTATTTGCAGGCTGCTTAGTTAAAACAGGTTCTATTACCATTGAGGTAAATAAGAAATATGAAGATAGCGCTGTTGCTAAGATTATTGAATTAATCTCTAACAGTGGTGAAAAGAAATCCAAAGCAGATGAATTCATTGCTAAGTTTGCTAGATGGTATACACCAGCTATTGTTATTATCTCTGCATTAGTGTTACTTATCGGTGGTTTAATCACTCAAGATTGGAGTGAATTCGTGGTCAGAGGATTAGAAATCCTCGTCACAGGTTGCCCATGCGCAATTGTTATCTCTGTCCCACTTGCTTACTTCGCTAGTGTGGGTCTAGCTAGTAAAAGAGGCATTGTCATTAAAGGCACTAACTATTTAGATCAATTAAATAACGTTGATAAGATTGTCACCGATAAAACAGGTACTTTAACTCATGGTGTCTTTACTATCACAAAAATCGCTAATGAAGATGGTGTTAGTGAAGAAGAATTATTAAATGCTTTATACGCTGCTGAGAGCTTATCTACTCACCCAATTGCTAAAGCAATTACCCATGATGTAGATGTCAAAGCTTTAGCAGCTAAACAAGTCGATTATAAAGAAATCGCTGGTTATGGCGTTCAAACCACTTATGAAGGTGAAGTTATCTATGCTGGTAACGCACAGTTCATGAGAGACAATGGTGTCACTCATATTGAAGAGGATACCATTGGCACAATCGTCCACTGTAAGAAAGGTGATAGATATCTTGGCTACATCGTTTTATACGATGAAGTGAAGAAAGAAGCCTATGAAATGGTCAAACTCTTACACAAGGAAAAGAAAGGTGTCATCCTTTTAACTGGTGATAAAAAAGAGAATGCCGATTACATTAAAGCGGAATTAGGTCTTGATCGAGTCTATAGTGAATTAACACCAGACCAAAAGACTGAAATTCTCGAAAGAGAAATGTCCGCTACAAATAAAGCGGTCGCCTTCGTTGGCGATGGCATCAATGATGCACCAAGTATTATGCGTGCGGACGTTGGTATCGCGATGGGCGCTATTGGTAGTGACATTGCCGTTGAAAACGCTGATGTCGTGATTATGAACGATGATCCTGCTAAAGTCTATGAAGCCGTGAAAATCGCCCGTATTGCAAGACATACCGCTATCTTTAACATCGTCTTCGCCTTATTCGTGAAGTTCGTTGTCGCTATCTTAGTTTTAATCCTTGGTTCTAAATATATCCCAATGATTGTTCCAGTCCTCGCGGATACTGGTTTAACGGTTGTATTAGTTATCAATTCATTATTGATTCTATATCGTAAACTTAGAAAATAAGCGACACGTGTATATAAAAAGCACGCATCCCCTCTAGCAAAAAGGATGCGCACCTATTGAGATTTAATTTGTTAATTATTTAGCGAATTTCTCAGCGGTTTCAATGCCGATTTCAATCATTCTTAATAAGCCATTTTGTCTTTGTTCTGGTGTGAGTTCTTCTTTGATTAAGAAAGAGTCACTGACAGTTAAGAGGCAAAGGGCTTTTTTCTTTAACTTCGCCGCATTGCAGTATAAGGAGAATGCTTCCATTTCAACGGCAAGAACATTCATATCCGCCCATTTCTTCCAACCTTCTTTATCGGAGTTATAGAAGACATCGCTTGATAAGACGTTACCGACGTGAACAGGAATTCCTTTCTTTCTAGAAGCATTAACTGCGGCTTCCATAACATCGAAGTCCGCACTCGCGGAATAATGACCGTTTAAATTGTATTGGTGGGCCCAGTTACTATCTGTACTAGCGGCGCTTCCAACAATGATATCAAATAAGTTGATATTTTCTTGATAGGCACCACATGTACCGACACGGATAATCACATCAACGTTATAACGGGAATATAACTCGTAGGAGTAAATACCAATGGATGGCATACCCATACCAGAAGCCATAACGCTAATCTTTTTACCGTTTTTGGTGTAACCGGTATAGCCATAAACGTTTCTCACGCTTGTGACTAGCTTGACATCATGTAGATATGTATCGGCGATCAATTTAGCTCTTAATGGATCACCAGGCATTAAAACAACGTTAGCAAAATCGCCAGGATTGGCACTATTATGAGGTGTAGACATATTATAAATTCTCCATTTCTCGAAAACTATTCTACATAACTTAACAATGTTTCTCAATAGAGAATAATGTTTTGACCTTGCACTTATAAATCGTTAGAATATCAGCATGAAAGAAGTTAAGCTCAATCAAACTTACTACAAAGTCCTTATCACTATCAAAGCATTAAACGACTTACATTATTACCCACTTAACGAAGGTATCTATAAGATCCTTGTTGGTGTGGTGGATGAAGATACTAAACCATTCGTTGATTTAGATTGTTTTGGTACACTCATATCTTTTACAAGCAAAAAGGTTTGCCGTTTAACGATGATGTTATACCGCTATGGCTATCTTGGTAGAGTCTTTGACACACAAACCAAAAAGTTATATTTCTCTTTAACCGACAAAGGCATTGAAGCTGCGGAATCATTCTTAAGCAAACACAAAAAGCCATTTGCGAGAAGAAGTAAGAACGTCGCACCAACGATTGTTAAAATCGACTAAATAACCTATTTTTTGGTCATTTTTGCTATCTTTTGTTGAAAATATATTCATAAATATATTATGATTAACTTGCACGCTTCAGGGGGTAACACCATGAATTTTATCTGGCAAGATCCATCTATGGCATTAGGTAATGTCATTTTAAGTTTCGTGTTGATAGTTCTTATCCACGCTTATATTTTATTTTTCCTTTTCAAGGTCTCAAAACGCCGTTTAACAATGGTTATTTTCGGTGTTGGTTCTGTCTTATTCATTGCCTCATTTATTTTCAATCTTTTATACGCGTGCATTATCTTAGCGGTTATGGGTACCGCTGGCTTATCAGCAGTTTGCTTTGCAAACCTTGGTGATTTAAGAAAATTCATTGCTAACCCATTCTCAAGACAAACCGCTAAAGCGGTTAACTTCGGCATTGAAAGAATTTACGATACTAAACAATTATATAAAAACATCGAATCCGCTGTTATCTCATTAAGTAACGCTCGTATCGGTGCCATTATGACATTCGAAAAGAATACAAGCTTAAAAGATATCATGAAGAATGGTGTCCCAATTAACGCACCAGTCACTCCAGAAATCCTCATGACAATCTTCTATCCAGGTACACGTTTACACGATGGCGCGGTCGTCATTCATGGTAATGAAATCATCGCCGCTAGCGTCTTCTTTACACCAACTACAAAACCATTCGCTGGTAAGTATGGTTCAAGACATAGAGCCGCCATCGGTATCTCTGAAGTATCAGATGCAGTAACTGTTGTTGTTTCTGAAGAAACAGGCCGTATCTCATTCGCGGTTAACGGTGACTTAGAAGCTGTTACTCAACAAAACTTCCTCCGCGCATTTGAAAACTATATGGCGGATCATTCCACCTCTGAAGAATAATGGAGAGCAAAGAACTTTACGACTATATATTGAAAATCCAATCCATCGCTAAAATAGGATTGGTTTTTTCTAAGGATCCATATGCTATTACGAACTATCAACAGATTAACGATCTGACTTTAGAGATGCTTGAAAAACTCATGGAAATGGAGTTCCATAGACCGAATTATTTCTCTAGGGATATTTATCCTACACCAAGTGTGTCAGTGCGTGCTGTTATTTTGAATGAAAAACGCTCAAAAGTATTGATGGTTAGAGAAGCCAATAGTGGTACTTATTCTTTCCCTGGTGGCTGGGCGGATCTTTATGATTCCGCAGGCCAAACTGCAATAAATGAATCAAGTCAAGAAGCAGGCGCAGACATTGAACTCGTACGTCTCGTGGGTGTACTTAATCGCACGCCATTTAAGACCAGTGTGTCCACTCCAGAATATCTTGTAGTATTCGAAGCAAAACTCAAAGGTGAGCTTCACGAACATGAATATGAAACCGATGATGTGGCCTGGTTTGATATAGACAATCTTCCTCCAATTTCAAGAAAAGTAATGAAGGAAGAAATAAACCGCATTATAAATGCGATAAAAGAGAATAAAACCATCTTTGACTAAATAGATTATGCAAAATGTCCTTAATAAATAAGGCCATTTTTGTTATTATATTTTATATGGTCAAGATTAATACCTTAACATCGTTAACACCTACCCAATTAGCATTCTGGATTATTGTCCCGATTGTCGTGGTTTTGTTTTTGGCTATTGTCTTATCTATTCCAATCTCTGCCGCCTATCGTCGTAAGAGATTCCAAGTGTTATTTTATAAACGAGTTTATAAAGTAGCGTTAGAAAATGACTATTATTTAATCAATCAATTCTATTTTAAAATTGATAGCAATAAACTCGCAAAAGTGGATCACATCCTCTTTGGTGAGAAATACATCTATGTCATTTTATCCAAATACTATGAAGGTGATTTAGTGGGTAAGTCCACTGATAAATCTTTGATTTTCATCTCTCATAAGGGTAAAAGATGCTATACCGATAACCCAATTATTCAAACAAAGAGCCTAGCCAGTAAATTATCTTCATCTACTGGTTTAGATACATCCATGTTAATTGGTATCACTTTAATCAACGACGACTGCAAAGTCGAAGTTCAAAGTGAATCCAAACAGTTCTATATCATTCAAAGGAAAAAATTCCCTGCTTTAATCAAAGCTATCGAATCTCGTCCAGTTGAAAACATCAATGATGCACAACTCGCTAAAGCGGTGCAATCAATCGCGAAGGAAAATAAGAAGAAAAAGTAATGAAAGACTCATTAAGAAACATCTCTTTTAATAAGTTCAAAACCAATCCAACTTCCTACTTGGCAGTAGGAATCATGTGTGGCTTATTTTTACTATTAGTGGGAATTCTGGCTTTTATTGATCCTGCAATCTTAGTTATTGCCGTGCCACTTTTAGCATTACCTTTCTTATTTGCTAGTCACGTAGCTTGCTATTATCTACAAATAAATCAACAAATTTCTCTTACAGCGTATGCCAGATATTTCGTTGGTTTCTTCCGTTCACAGTTTAGAGGTAGCTTTAGAGGTTTGATTTCACTATTGAAATCATTAGGTTTCTATTTTGGCACCTTAATTGTGGCAGGCATTGTTTTCTATCTCATTTATAAAGCTAACTATGGTGAGGCATTCGTGACATCGTTTAATACCTTAGCTTTTAACTATATCAATAACGCAGAATTCACCTATGAAGAACTAATCGCTTTATTAACACAAAACGATAATATGTTATTAACCTTCATAGTTTATATCTCCGCAGTGGCAATTCCACTCTCAATGCTTGCTTTTATTTACTATATTTCCTTCTCATCTTTATCTATCTATTACCGCGCTAATGTGGCCTTTGGAGCCGCAGCGTTATTAAAGATGAGTGTCGGTAATACTTTTGCCCGCCACAGAAGCGAAATGCGCAAAGACTGGTTCTCTTTGAACTGGCCAATGCTTGCTTTATCTTTCGCCGGTATGATTGGTTTTGCGATTCTTGACTTATTGCTAGTTAAAAGAATTGATTTACTACCAACATTTGTCATTGTCGGTGGTGTGGCCTTACTTATGTTTTATCTTCCATTCTATTTTGCGAACATGGAAACGATATATAAGAAATATGAAATGAACTTTAAAGAAGGTAATCAAGAAGCTATCGAGACTATCTTAAGAAGAATTCAAAGTAGTATTGATCTAAGCGAAGAAGAAAAAAAGAACTTAGAAGCATCGCTCCGTGGTCAAGATAATGAGGATGAAGATAAATAAAAACCCAGATCTTGCATCTGGGTATTGAGCTGTCTGGAGCAAGTGACGGGAATCGAACCCGCATATTAACCTTGGCAAGGTTACGTTCTACCACTGAACTACACCTGCATTTGG
>JBGUMU010000086.1:0-5413 GCA_045116995.1 Bacilli bacterium | reverse complement strand
TTTCGCCATCGCGATGAATATTTGCGAACCAGGTCAGGACAGGAATGTAGCAGCCTTAAGTATTATGTTCATGTGCGGTGGTTTATTTAGTCAGTATGGATAAAGACATTGAGTACATGAAAGAGGCTTTAAAAGAAGCCGAACTAGCAAAGTTAGAGGATGAGGTACCAATTGGTTGTGTCATTGTTAAAGATGATCAAATCATCGCAAGAGGTCATAACCAAAGAGATAAATCTCATAATCCTTTAGGACACGCTGAAACTTTAGCGATTAAAGCCGCTAGTGAAATATTAAATGATTGGCAGTTAGTGGACTGCACATTATATGTCACTATCGAACCATGCATTATGTGTTCAGGCGCAATTATCCAATCTCGTATCAAAAGAGTGGTGTATGGTGCTCCTGATCTCAAAGGTGGGGCATTTGGTTCCTCAATCAATATCCTAGAATCTAAAAACATTAATCATTGTCCAGAAGTAGTAAAAGGTGTTCTTGAAGAAGAATGTGCAGCTATTATCAAAAACTACTTCAAAGCTAAAAGAAATAAATAACTTATAAAATAAACTTGGAAAATTTCTCCAAGTTTTTTTATGATGTATGTGTACATGAGTAATTTTAATAATCCATTCGCTTATATTAAACTTTCAAGAGCCACAACTGTTTGTTTTGATAAAGACAAAGCGCTTTGTGATGGAGAATTATCTGTTAAAAAACTAGTGATATTAGATCCTAAAAATCCTGAATCACAAGTGTCGCAGATTATTTCTAATGTGTTAAATGCCACTAATGAACAAACTCCAATAGCGAAAGCATTGAAACAAAAGTACGATTTTGAATTAAGCACTGATATTAAAGAAACCATTCCTTATAATCACGAAGCACATTCCTTTGGTGTGACTTTTAAAAATGGAAAAACATATATCATTGGTTTACCAGAACATTTGCCAATTAAAAACAAAACAGGAATCCTTAATAGATGTGAAGAATTCGTTAATCGTGGACATGATGTTTATATCTTAGGAATGGGCACTAGTGAAATAGAAGTTATCGCCTTAATCGTCGCTAAAGAAAACATTAGAGAATCGATGACGTCTTCAATAAAATGGCTTAATGATAATGGTGTGGATGTTAAAGTTTTATCAAACGATGCAACCATTAAAAGCGCCGCTCTTGCGTATGATGCAGGAGTAAAAAATACTAATCGCCAAGTCTCATTAGAAAATATGGCTCTTAATAACGTCAAAGCTAATTCCGATAGCTATGTAGTTTTTGGTGATGCTTCTGAAGAACAAAAAGAAGCAGTAATAGATGGTCTCAAAAGCAAAGGTAAAAATGTCATATTAATTGATAGTGAATGCGGCAATCTTCCAAAGGCACTTATTGATAGTAAAATATTCACTAACAACTTACATAGAGTGGGCTTATTCCTGCTTACTAAAGTATTATTAGCAATTGCTCTTGTTGTTCTATTTGCAGTTGGGTATAAAAACAAAACATTTAACAACCCGTTCATCTTGGGTGTAATCGTTGATACCTTTGTAACCGTTTTATTATTGCTTAGTAAACGACTTAATGAAATTAAAGGTAAATTCATTATTAATGCTTTGAAGTATTCATTACCAGGAGCAGTAATGGTGTTTACTGGCGCTTTAGCGATATTTATTTTATACACCTTACAACAAAATGGCGCTGTTAGTTTTGGCATCTATAATGCCGAAACCGCAATGGCGATGACCGCTATTGTGTTTGCTATTTCAAGCATTGCAGTTTTATATGAAGTCTTATCCCCATTAAATAAATATCGTAGAACACTATTAGTGGCTACTGGCTTTGTAACCGTTGCCATATTAGTGGCCTCTGCTATTATTTCTTATTCCACTAAAGGTGCTGATCCAGTATTTGGTATTGCTTTTAATGAAATGAACGGACCAACTTACTTAATCGCTACCATCATTACTATTGTTTCAATCGGTTTATATACCGCTTTATATAAGATTTTTGGAAAGGATGAAGAATATGAAAATTAATCCAGAAGTATTAGAAGCCTTACGCAATAACAAACCAGTTGTTGCTTTAGAAAGTACAATTATTAGCCATGGTATGCCATATCCAAAGAATGTGGAAACCGCTTTAAGAGTGGAACAAGTTCTTAGAGATCGTGGTGTAGTACCTGCTACTATTGGTATTATCGATGGCGAACCTATCGTTGGTATGACACCAGATGAAATTGAATTATTTGGTAAAACAAAAGGTATCGCTAAAGCCTCTAGAAGAGATTTACCAGTGATATATGCTAAGAAGTTATGGGCCGCTACTACAGTGGCATCCACAATGATTATTGCTGCTCAAGCGGGCATCGAAGTGTTTGTGACTGGTGGTATTGGTGGTGTTCACAGAGGTGCACAAGAAACAATGGATATCTCTGCTGACTTACAAGAACTAGCAAAGACCAATGTCACTGTTGTTTGTGCGGGTGCTAAAGCTATCTTAGATTTACCACTTACTTTAGAATATTTAGAAACCATGGGTGTCCCAGTTTTAGGTTTCCAAACTAAAGAATTACCAGCTTTCTATACCAGACGTTCTGGCTTAAAAGTTGACTATGAAATTAAAGATTATCAAGAAGCCGCCGAGATAATCTTACAAAAACGCAAAAATGACTTACAAGGCGGTATCCTTATTACAAATCCTATTCCAGAAAAATACGCAATGGATGATAATATAATAAATAACGCTATTGAAAAAGCGTTAAAGATGGCGGATACTCAAGGCATTAAAGGCAAAGAAACAACGCCATTCTTACTTAAAACAATTGTGGAACTAACTGGTGGCGATTCTTTAGAATCAAATATTCAATTAGTTTTAAACAATGCCGCAGTTGGTGCAGAGATAGCTAAAGAGGTTTGTAAATTAAAGTGAAAACTGAACATCGCTTCGCAGAAGCACTTAAGAACATGATGTCAGAAATGCCACTAGAAGAAATATCAGTGGCTGCTTTAACACGCCGTTGTAGAGTCAATAGGCAGACCTTTTACTATCACTTCCACGATATTTATGACTTATTAGCGTTAGTCTTCCTTAATGAAACTATTCCAGGAATTGATGAAGTTAATAATTCTGAAGAAATGGCTATTTCGATCTATAACTACTACTTAAAAAACGAAAGATTTATTGATGAAACACTTAACTCCGCAGGTAAGGATTTATTTGTCGAGTTTATCTATAACACTTGCTATCGTTGTTTCACAAAGTTCATCAATAATATCGCTGATAGTAAAAGAATAAACGCTAATGAGAAGAAGAATATTGTACGCTTTAGAGCGTTTGCTTATTCCAATAGTATTGTTTACTATCTCTCAACACATAAGAGTAAATCATTAAGTGGTTTACTTGCATGCTTCTGCTTTGAAAACGATGAAAATATGAGAAAAGAAATATTAGATTTATTAGATTACAGATGGAGGGCCAATAAAGCATGATTGATTTTGATTTTATCAGCCCCACTAAGATTTACTTTGGTAATAACAAAGAAGAGTTAATTGGACAAATCTGCTTACAAGGTGGATATAAAAGAGTGTATATCGTTATTGGCCAAGGCTCTGTTAAAAGAAATGGCTTATTAGCAAGAGTGACTGAATCCCTTGATAAAGAAGGTATTCATTACCAAATTTTAGAAGGCGTTAGACCTAACCCTACAATTGATTTATGCCATAAGGGTATTGAAGAAGCACGTATATTTGCCCCTAACTTAATACTTGCTATCGGTGGTGGTTCAGTTATTGATACCGCTAAAAATATCGCGGTTGGTTACTTCTATAGTGGTAACTCATTTGATTTTAATTTGCATATCGCTAAACCAAAGAAAGCCTTACCAATTGGTGTTATCTTAACTATCGCTGCTTCTGGTAGTGAAACTTCTAATTCTTGCGTTATCCAAGATGATGAAAAGCAAATTAAGATGGGCTTTAACGATGATATTGTTAGACCAGTCTTTGCTATTGAGAATCCAAAACTCACTTATAGTGTTTCTAAAGTACAAACAGCGTACGGCATCGTTGATATCATGATGCATACTTTAGAAAGATACTTCCATGCTTCTAGTGACAATGAACCAGCGGATGGTTTTGCAGAAGCTTTATTAAAATCTGTCATTAAAGCGGCAAAAGTGGTGAATGAAAACCCAACTGATTATGACGCAAGAGCAGTCTTAATGCTCATGTCATCTTTATCACATAATGGTTTAACCAGCATTGGTAAAAAGATGTTGTTATTCGTTCATCAAATTGAACATGCTGTTTCGGGTGTATATCCACAAGTAGCGCACGCTGCTGGTTTAGCAGTCTTATTCCCAGCTTGGGCTAAATACTATGTTAATTACGATGTTGATAAGTTTAATAAACTAGCCACTAATGTCTTTGACTTACATAAAAAAGACAAAATGGAAAACGCTAAAGCGGGCATAAAAGAGATAGAAAAATTATTCTCATCTTTAGGTATGCCTGCAACATTTAAAGATTTAGGTATTAAAAATGTTGATATTAAGCGTATAGTTAACATTGTGACAAATAACGGCACTAGAGTAATTGAGCACCCTAAAAAGAATATGGATCAAGAAGTGGTGCAAACAATTATTGAGAGTTGCTTATAGGAGGACATCTTCATGAAAAAAGAAGATATATTAGGATTAGTAGTTTATTTGATTATCATTGCCTTAGCAGTGGTCTTTGGTATTACTGTTTTACAAACACATAATTCGCAAAGTGCACTTAATGGTGTTTGGAACGGCTTTGCATATATTCTTTACGTTGGCGGTTCAGTTATCGTTGGCGCGATTCTTAACGCTTCTTTATATGAACTTGGCCATGTAATAGGCGCTAAAGTTGGTAAATACGATATTATCAGTGTGACCATTCTTGGTCTTTGCTTCTATAAAGATGAAGGCAAAAGAAAAGTTAAATTTGCTTCGTTTGATGGCTTAACCGGTGAAACCAAAATTGTTCCAAAGCAAGGCATGGTGGATAAAGCAAACCCATACCCATATCTCTTATTTGGTTCCTTATTCTTCATTATTGAAGCAGTAGTGGTTATGGTTTTGTTCTCATTATTTAAGAATGCTGAAGTGGCCGCTTTAACTGATGTGGCTTATGCCGCTTTAACAATCGGTGCGATTGGTTTAGTTATCTTAGTTTATAACATCTTACCTTTCCGTATTGACTCCATGACTGATGGTTATCGTTTAACAATGGTTTCTAACCCAAAGAATAGAGCAGCGTTTAATGAACTCTTAAGAGTGGAATATGAAATCCAACAAGGTAATGAAAACGTTGAAGTTAAAATCTTTGATGAAATCACTAACTTCACCGCTGATCTTAACTTAAACAAAGTTTATGCTTTATTAGATAAAAAAGAATAT
>JBGUMU010000085.1:0-2320 GCA_045116995.1 Bacilli bacterium | reverse complement strand
CGGTCATATTTAAGGAGAATTAATTAAATGGCAAAAATTACATATGTACACGGCCGTGAAGTGTTAGACTCTCGTGGCAATCCAACAGTCGAAGTCGAAGTCCGTTTAGATGACGGTACACGCGCTTCCGCCATTGTCCCATCCGGTGCTTCCACAGGTGAATCCGAAGCTCTCGAATTAAGAGATGGTGACAAATCCAGATATTTAGGTAAAGGTGTCTTAAAAGCCGTTAAGAACGTTAACGAAGTTATCGCTCCAGCAGTCTTAGGCTTAGAAGCCACACAACAAAACAAATTAGATGCTCTCTTACTCAAGTTAGATGGCACTCCATTCAAAAAGAACTTAGGCGCTAACGCCACATTAGGTGTTTCCTTAGCCGTTGCTAGAGCCGCTGCTCAAAGCTTGGGTATGCCTTTATACCGTTACATCGGTGGTGCTAATGCTAAAGTCTTACCAACACCATGTATGAACGTTATCAACGGTGGTGCTCACGCTGAATCCACAGTTGACTTCCAAGAATTCTTCATCATCCCAGCTGGTTTCGATACATTCCGTGAAGCTTTAAGAGCTGGTGTTGAAGTCTTCCATGCTTTAAAGAAAGTCGTCAAAGGCAAAGGTTATGAAACTGGTGTCGGTGACGAAGGTGGTTTCGCTCCATCCTGCAAGAATGGTAACGAAGAACCATTAGAATTAATCGAAGAAGCTATTAAGAATGCTGGTTACGAAGTTGGCAAACAAATCTTCTTAGGTATGGACGTTGCCTCTTCTGAATTCTATGATGCTGATACAAAAACATATACATTAAGCAAATCCGGCGAAGGTTCCTATGATAGCAAGGGCTTCATTGCTTACTTACAAAAGTTAGTCAAAGATCACCCAGCCATCATCACCATCGAAGATGGTTTAGCGGAATCTGACTGGGAAGGTTGGGCCGAACTCACAAAAGAACTCGGTGGCAAAATCCAACTCGTTGGTGACGACTTATTCGTTACAAATCCTGCCTTCTTAAGAAAAGGTATCGATAACAACGTTGCTAACTCTATCTTAATTAAAGTTAACCAAATCGGTACATTAACCGAAACATTAGACGCTATCCGTTTAGCTCAAACAAACGCCTACACCACAATGGTTTCCCACCGTTCTGGTGAAACAGAAGACGTCACAATCGCTGACTTAGCCGTCGCGGTTAACGCTGGCCAAATCAAAACTGGTTCTGCTTCTAGAACAGACAGAATGGCCAAATACAACCAATTATTAAGAATTGAAGAAGAATTAGGCGACGAAGCTCAATACCTCGGCTTAAAGGCTTTCAAAAATCAAAAATAATTGATTAAATCTAAAAAATAATTAAAAAGCTCTTGGGTGACCAAGGGCTTTTGTTATACCATAATAATATGAAACGTAACATATTATTTGCTTTAACATTTTTAGTGACTCTTTCGCTTACCGCATGCGCGTACGACATAACTTCTTCTAATATAGAATCTACTTCAAGTGCGCAAAATACTTCTAGTGTGGAATCAACTTCTAGTAGTGCATCTTCAAGTGCATTTTCTTCAAGTTTCCCATCAAAAGATGGTGGTATTTCTTTGGAGGACTTTGAAACAGAAACTAAGAAACTACCAGCCACAACTGAAAGTAGAAAGATTAGAATTACTTACAACACAACAATCACATTAGAGGGCAGCACTTTTAATGCCACGCTTAGAGATGGCAAACCAATGACTGAAGGCACTTTAACAAACACCTTTGTTCTTGAATCAAGAAATAATAGTGCAGGCGATTTAAAGCTTGTTTCTGGTCAAACAAGGACTAATTATGAAAGAACTTGTGAAAACGGCATTTCAATTGGTATATCTAATTGGCTTTCATATCAAAAAACTAGAAAAGACGCTCTTACAAGAGAAGCTCAAAAAGGCTGGAATCAGTTTGATGACTATTACTCTTTAAATCCATATAGATGTTGGATGATGGAAGGTGGCTATAGACCAGGCAATGCTAGTGTCGAAGGCGTATATTACTCTTATGACATCATTGACAGAACTTTTGATGAGAATGGATATTGTACATCAATATATATGAAAGAATACACATATATTGATGGTACCCTTATTGTTTGGGATAGAGACCCAACGTATTATAAAGGTTCATTAACAAATATTGTTGAAGGCACAATAGAATACCTCGAATAAAAAACAAAGAAAAAACCGACAATAGGCTGTCGGTTTTATTTTTTAAGTTGGTGCCCGGGACCGGAATCGAACCGGTACGGTATCGCTACCGCAGGATTTTAAGTCCTGTGCGTCTACCTATTCCGCCA
>JBGUMU010000084.1:0-1762 GCA_045116995.1 Bacilli bacterium | reverse complement strand
CGTCAAGGTCAATACGGAAGAAAGAAAATTGAAATGGCCACACGTTACTTAACATTAATGTTAGGTGCTGTTCAAGCGTATGGCATTATCAAGACATTGGAAAGTGGTAGTAGTGGCGTCAGCCAATACATTACATTCCATGTCGCTGATCAAGCATGGTTGACCTATATCTACATCATCTTGATCTTACTCGCCGGTACAATGCTCGTCATGTGGCTCGGCGACCAGATCTCCACAAAAGGTATTGGTAACGGTATTTCCATGATCATCTTCGCCGGTATTGTTAGCTCCTTGCCATCACAAATGGTGACAGCTTTCCAAAACTGGTGTAACCCATTTGTCACAACATCTGTCGGTGTCAATGCTACAATCGCAGGCGTCTTCAAGTTCGTCTTGTATGTCGCAGCTTACTTACTAATTATTGCGTTTGTGACATTCATCGAATTATCAAAGAGAAAAATTCCAGTACAACATTCTGGAAAGGGCGGTGGCCAAACTCAAAGTATGGCTCGTGCCTCATTCTTACCAATTAAAATTAACTCCGCTGGTGTTATTCCTGTCATCTTCGCGAGCTCCATCTTAATGGCTCCACAAGTCATCATGGCATTCGTCGATACTGAAAACGGTGCACAGGCACCATGGCTCAAAATCTTCTCCACCTCCGAATTGTTCGATAATGGTGGTTGGTATATGCCTTGGGGTTTAATTATGTACATTATCCTCATCATCGCGTTCTCATTCTTCTATGCGAACTTGCAAATCAATCCGCAACAACTCGCTGAGAACTTCCAAAAGAACGGTTCCTATATTCCAGGTATCCGTCCAGGTAATGAAACAGAACGTTATGTGAGAAAGGTCTTAAACCGTGTCACCGTTATCGGTGCCATCGCGTTGGCCTTCATTGCTGCCTTACCACCTGTCTTAACAATGACTGGCGTGTTCGGTAGTAACCATTCATTAGCTTTAGGTGGCACCGGCCTCATCATCGTTGTTGGTGTTGCTCTCGAACTCAATTCTCAAATCGATGGCTTACTCGCTGGTAAGTCCTTCGAAGAGGTTGTGGCTTCTGGAGGTCAAAACTAATGAAAAGAAACATCATTCTCATGGGCCCTCCTGGTGCAGGTAAGGGCACGCTCGCTAAACAACTAATCGCATTAGGCTATGTCCATATCTCCACAGGTGATATGTTCAGAGAAGCCATTAAAGCCGGTACCGAACTCGGTAAACTGGCCGATAGTTACATCAAGCATGGGAATCTTGTTCCTGACGAAGTGACAATCGGTCTTGTCAAAGAAAGACTTTCACAAGACGATTGCGCAAACGGGTTTCTCTTAGATGGTTTTCCAAGAACAACTCCGCAAGCGGAAGCGTTAGAGAAAATCACTAAAGAAATAAATCGTCCAATCGATGTTGTTATCAACTTAGATTGTAACGAAAATGAATTGGTTAGACGCATTAGTGGTCGTCGCGTTTGTAAAAACTGTGGCGCGCCATATCACATCGATACCTTTAAACCAAAAGTTGATGGTGTCTGTGACCTATGCGGTGGTCCTCTCTATCAACGTAATGATGATAATGAAGAGGCCTTAAAAGTGAGACTTACTCACTACGCTAACCAAACAAAGCCACTTATTGATTTCTATCAAGCAAGAGGCTTGCTCGCTAACTTTGATTCTTTAAAGGGTAGCGAAGCATTATTCGATGAAATTGCAAAATTTCTTAAAAGTTAACTTATGATAATTGTCAAGTCACCAAGGGAAAT
>JBGUMU010000083.1:0-1692 GCA_045116995.1 Bacilli bacterium | reverse complement strand
ATACGTTGTTTTAAAGTCGCCATATCGTTGTTATCTAAAGCGGTCTTTAATTCATCACGTAATTTTTGTGTTTGTTCTTTTTGGTTTTGATCCATAGAAGCGCCTTTTTCTTGCATAGCGATGTCGATATCGTTAATTAAGCTTTCAGCTTTGTTACGGAGTTCGATGTCTTCCTTACGTTTGGCATCTTCTTCAGCGTGTTCTTCGGCTTCTCTGACCATTCTATCGATATCTTCTTTAGAAAGACCGTTACTACCGGAGATGGTAATATTTTGTTCTTTTTGTGTATCTAAGTCCTTCGCGGAGACTTTAACAATACCGTTAACGTCGATAGAGAATGTGACTTCAATTCTTGGTTCACCACGTCTAGCTGGTTTAATACCATTGAGTTGGAAGTGACCTAATAACTTGTTATCGTGGGCCATTGGTCTTTCACCTTGGTAGACCATGATGTCAACGGCTGGTTGATTGTCCGCAGCGGTTGAGAAGATTTGGCTTTTTGTGGTTGGAATTGTTGTATTTCTTGTGATTAATGGAGTCATGACACCACCTAAGGTTTCAATACCTAAGGTTAATGGAGTGACGTCTAATAAGACTACGTCTTTAACATCACCGGAGACAACACCACCTTGGTAAGCCGCACCGATAGAAACAGCTTCATCTGGGTTAACGGATAAGTTTGGTTTCTTACCGGTTAATCTAGTGACTAATTCTTGGACGGCTGGCATACGGATGGAACCACCGATTAATAAGACTTGGTTGAGTTCGGAAGCACTCATATGAGCATCGGCTAAAGCACGTCTCACTGGTTCTTCACATCTATTTAAAAGATGTCTTGTTAAATCTTGGAATTTAGCACGGCTTAACGTGACTTCAAAGTTAACTGGGCCCGCAGAGGTCATGCTAATGAATGGTAAGGAGATAACTGTTTCCATAGAAGCAGAGAGTTCGATTTTAGCTTTTTCAGCGGCTTCTCTAATTCTTTGTAAGGAACCTTTATCTGTGATATCAACGTTAGATTGAATCTTGATTTGGGCTTTGATCCAGTCAGCGACGACTTGATCCCAGTCATCACCACCGAGGTGGTTATCACCAGCGGTAGAAATAACTTCGAATGTACCATCACCAATATCAAGAATACTAACGTCGAATGTACCGCCACCTAAGTCGAAGACTAAGATTTTTTCGGATTTATCGTTTTCTAAGCCATAGGCTAAGGCCGCAGCGGTTGGTTCGTTAATAATACGAACGACATCTAAGCCAGCGATTTGACCAGCGTCTTTTGTGGCTTGTCTTTGAGCATCGTTGAAGTAAGCAGGAACGGTAATGACCGCTTTAGCGACTGATTGACCTAAATGGGCTTCAGCGTATTTCTTCATGTAAGCAAGAATCTTTGCGGAGATTTCTTGTGGGGTGAATGATTTGTTCACGCATTTAATGTTGACCTTTTCCGCACTACCCATAATTCTCTTAATGGAACTAACTGTATCTGGGTTTGTGACGGCTTGACGTTTAGCAGCGTTACCAACGATTTCTTCACCGTTAGCTTTAAAAGCTACGACGGAAGGTGTGGTCACTGTGCCTTCAGGGTTTGGAATAACTTTCACTGTACCATCAGCTTGTAAGTAACTGACGACTGAGTTTGTGGTACCTAAGTCGATACCTAAGATAATTTCTTTTGCCATAATTTAT
>JBGUMU010000082.1:0-1779 GCA_045116995.1 Bacilli bacterium | reverse complement strand
ACTTCAGTGTTACCACTGATGGAGATGGCATTTGGATAAACGACATCAACAACGTCGATAGAGAAGAATTGTAAATTCCTTTTTGTGTTTCTAACGCTTGGAGCGAATGTTGTCACATTTGATGTGCTTGGATCAAAGCATAAGTAACCAGTTACACCATAGTTAACGATTAATGTTGTGGTACTAGAAATAGAGATAATCCATTCTGTGCTACCTTCATCCCAAGCAAGTTCGCCTAAAGCTTTGTGGCCAAGTTTTCTACCTTGAGAATCAGATAAAGTCCAACGACCATTGGAGATTTTACCTAATTTTAAGCGTAAAGCATCTTTAGCGACTGTAGACATCGCACCATTGTTATATTGGCAACCCTTAACTTCAAATCCACCATCTTCTAAGCCAGTAGCCACAATACCGTATTCGACATTACCGAAGACGAGAGTGTTACCATCTCTTAAATATGTGGAACTAGTAATGAGTTTACCAGTTGTTTTCTTAGTTGGATATTTTTCATAAGCATAAATGCTTAAGGAGAATTGACCTTCATCATTAGTGAATTCAATTTTAGCGTCAGCGTTATCTTTAGAAGCGAAATATGTACCACCAGCAGAGGAAACATCCCAGCCTTCTTCTTTTAACAAAGCAGAATAAGATTCCACCATTGTGGTTCTGCCATCTAAAACACTGTTATCAGTTGTAGCGCTGAAATATTTAGAACCGTCTTGATATGTTTCAACACTCTCTGACCATGTTTTGTAGCCAACTGGTGTTGGGATAGTTGTTTCAATATTTTCTTGTGTTAAGAAAGCAGTAAGAGTTTCACCTGGGAAGAGATTATCTGGTTCATTAACTAAGATGTCTAATGTCGCAGATTGTTCTTCATATTTAACAGCGATTGTTTGAGTACCAATATCATAGTTATCAAAGCCACTAACTTCGTAATCATTAACAGCATAAGAAACATGGTTGGAGTAATTAGCGGTGACTGTTAAGTCTAATTCATCGCCAACTTCATAACCAGTAGAAGCTTTGTTATCAACAACTGTAATGCCTGTGAGTACAGGAACATTAACAACGATTTCCACAGTAACTGATTGACCTTCATAGGTAATCACCACTGTTTGGGTACCTGGTGTTTGAGCATCATAACCACTGACATCATATTCTGTAACTTCAGTAGTTGTATCGTCGGAATATGTCGCGGTAACAGTTAAATCCAAAGGATCACCGACTTCGTAATTTTCTTGATTGTTTGTAGCACTAATGCTAACAACTTTAGCGGTCACTTTGACTGTCACAGTTGTGGACTTACCCGCATAGGTAATAGTGACAACTTGTTCACCAGCTTTTCTATTATTAAAGCCAGTTACTTCATATCCTTTGACGACGACAACATCACCGTTAGAATATGTCGCGGTGACTGTTAAGTCTAATTCATCGCCAATTTCATAATTATCTTTGTTGCTTACCGCATTGAGGGAGGTAAGAACAACAGCATTTGAAGAGTTATCGGATGCGAAATTACCACTATCATCAATTGCGCTGGAGGTATAACTTACTGAATTATCAATTGGGTTTGTATTTGGATTGTTATTACCAAAACCGTTAATATCGCAAGCGGCTAAGGCCATGGAGGCACTTAATAAGACAGCCCCTAATACAATTTTTCTTTTAACTTTGTTAATCATGATGGTTTTCCTCCGAGGATTATTTGGTGATTCTTCTTTCAAAAGGTGAGTTCTTATAGAATTCATCTTTCGCTTTATACATTCTCTTTTCTGC
>JBGUMU010000081.1:0-1513 GCA_045116995.1 Bacilli bacterium | reverse complement strand
AGAACAGAAGAATATGGTTCAAATCTTGAAATCAAGAAATGGCCAGGTTTATTCATTGGTGGCCAAATATGCGGCACATCTGGTTATGAAGAAGCCGCTGCTCTTGGCTTAATGGCGGGTATTAACGCTTGCCTTAAAATTGATGGTAAGGAACCGTTAGTGCTCCGTCGTGATCAAGCTTATATCGGCGTCATGATTGATGACTTAGTTACTAAAGGTACAGAAGAACCATACCGTTTAATGTCTTCACGCGCGGAATTCCGCTTAATTTTAAGACACGATAACGCTGATATGAGATTAACTGAAATTGGTCATAATATTGGCTTAATTAAAGAAGAGAGATATTCTCACTACATTAACAAAGTTAATAACATTAATAAAGTTATCGAAATTCTTAAATCTATTTATTTAGGTGCAAGAAAAGATATCAACGAATGGTTAGAAAGCATTAATTCAAATCCACTTCAAGGTGGTATCCAAGCTTTTGAACTATTAAAAAGACCAGAAGTATCTTATGTTGATTTAGTGAAGTTTGTTCCTGAAATCCAAGATATCGAATTAGATGAATTCGCCATTGAAGAAGTGGAAATCATCGCTAAATATGAAGGCTATATTGTTAAGCAAATTAGAGAAGCTAAAAATATGGCGAAATTAGAAGAAATGAAAATCCCTAGTGATATGGATTTCTTAAATATGGATGGTTTAGCATTAGAGGCTAGACAAAAACTAGATAAAGTGAGACCAATGACCATCGGTCAAGCCTCTCGTATATCTGGGGTCAATCCAAGTGATATCAGTGTTTTAATTTTTAATGTGAGGAAGATCCATGAATAAAGAAACATTTGTTAAAGAATTAAATAATCGTGGTATTAACTGCAACGAACAACAATTAGAACTCTTATGGGATTTCATGAGACATGTTTTAAAAACAAATGAAAGTTTCAATCTTACCGCGATTAAAGATGAAGATTCTTTCGTGGAAAAGATGCTCTTTGATAGTGCGCTTCTTTTAAACAATCAAAACTTTGAAGGTTTAGATATTTTAGATATCGGTGCAGGGGCTGGTTTCCCAAGCGTTGTCTTAGCAATTCTTTCTCCAAAAGCTCATGTTTTTGCCCTTGATAGCACCGCTAAAAAAGTGAAGTTCATTGAAGACTACGCTAAGGAAAAGAGCCTAGACGTCACTGGAATAGCGGCTCGTGCAGAAGAATTTGCTAGAGAAAATAGAGATAGATTTATGGTGGTTACTGCTAGAGCGGTTGCCTCTTTAAGAATCCTTATCGAATTAGCGATTCCTCTCCTTAAAGTTGGTGGTGTATTTATCGCCATGAAAGGCCCAGGTTTTGAACAAGAAATTGCAGAAGCTCAAGGCGCTTTAAAGAAACTTAACTGTGAAATTGATTATATCTATGAAGATCAATTGCCAGAATCAAAAGAAAATAGATCATTTATTTATATTAAAAAGATAAAAGAAACACCTAAAAAATACCCACGGTTATATGGGGAAATAAAA
>JBGUMU010000080.1:0-18564 GCA_045116995.1 Bacilli bacterium | reverse complement strand
TCATGTTCCAGCCATCTACTTATTATCTCACGATAGTATCGCCGTAGGCGAAGATGGTCCAACACACCAACCAATCGAACAATTAGCAATGTTACGTAGCATTCCAAATATGGATGTCATTAGACCAGCTGATGAAAGAGAAACATATGGTGCTTGGTTCGCCGCTTTACAAAGTAAGAATCATCCAACCGCTATTATCCTCTCCCGTCAAAATCTTCCTTTACTAAAGGAAAGTGATGGTGAAGCTTTAAAACGTGGTGCATATGTCGTCAGTAAAGAAGAAAAGAAAGCTGACTTCGTCTTAATCGCCACAGGTAGTGAAGTCTCCTTAGCGGTCGCCGCTCAAGGCTTATTACGCGAAAAGGGCATTGATGTCAGAGTCGTCTCTATGCCATGCTGGAGCTACTTCGAAAAACAAGATGAAGCTTATAAGAAAGAAGTCATCAACCTTCCAAGAGAAAAGTGTGTTTCTATTGAAATGCTTTCCACATTTGGTTGGGCTAAATACGCTGACACAAACATCGGCTTAGATCAATTCGGTGCTAGTGCCCCAGCTAAAGATGTCTTCAAGAAATTCAACTTCACTCCAGAATTTGTCGCTGGTGTTGTTGAAAACCTCAAGTAATTAGGAAAAACACGATTTAAAGAAGCGGGACCACCGCTTCTTTTTTGTAGTCTCCACCACCACTCCTTTTTATATATAAAAAGGAAAATACTATTAAGTCAGTTTTAAGTCAAGTCTTTTTTCTTCTTTCGCGCACTTGAAAAATAGTTTTTAAAAACGTTTGACATTTCTAGCCCCCTAGTTCTCGTAACGCTCGCGTGTGTGCTCGCATAATGCGTATAGAATTTCGAGACTGATTTTTCAAGGGAAAAGAAATGTTTTTATTTGCTTGCAAGCAGGAGTAGAAGTGACTATAATCCGAGAAAACTTTCCGATTTACTCTTTTACAAACGAATATATTTAAGATATATTATAAGTAGGTACAGATTATGGCAGACTACGTCTATATTGATAACTACTCAAACAAAGGAAAAATCGCTATCTCACTCAATGTCTTCGATACATTGGTGACTAACGCTTTAAATAATGTCCCTGGCATCTCCATGAGTAGCGCTCATATGAAACGTAATCAAAAGATTCGTTTGAATAGACCAGTCCAAACAACCATTAGACGTGGTATCGTCCACGTGTGGGTGGCCGTGGATGTCGCTAAAGGCACCAACTTGCAAGAAGTCACACACAATATCCAAGACGAAATTACCAATGCCTTCTTAATGGCGACCGAACAGGTACCATTTGACGTGCAAGTCAAAGTAATATCGATTATTTAATTTATTAACAGTCTTTTTTTATGGAAAAAATATCTCGCAATCAAGAAAACTTTATCATTATGACCGTCATCTATGATGAGATCGCAGACCAAGTAGCCGGTAAAGGCGCTAACTTTAGGGATGTGGATGAAATCATTAGAGAAATGACTGATGATCCTCTTCCTTTCAAAGAACACAGTCCTTATGTCCAAAACATGATTTCTAGTGTTTTGACTAACTATGGTTCAATCATCGTCGCTTTCCAACCTCACTTAAGAAACTGGAAATGGGAAAGATTACCATTATTAACTCAAGCAATCTTACTCATGAGTTACGCTCACTTCTACTACGTAGAAAAGATTGATAAACGTATTGTAATCAATACCGCAGTGGAACTTGCTAAGAAATACATTGAAGAAAAACAAGCGAAGTTCATCAATGCGATATTAGATGAGGTCTTATAATGAACCAAGATCGCCCAGTCTTTACAGTCAGCGATATCAACCAATACATTAAAGCTCTCATTAATAATGATGCGAATTTAAAATACATCTACGTTAAAGGAGAAATCAGTAATTTTAAAATGGCTAGTAACGGTCATTTTTATTTTTCCCTTAAGGATGATAAGTCTTTAATCGGAGCGATGATGTTCTCTAACTACGCAAATAAGATTACTTTTAAGCCAGAAAACGGCCAAGAAGTGGTCGTTTTCGGTTCAATAGATGCTTATCCTGGTAGAGGTACATATCAAATCATCGTCTATCAAATGGAAGAAGTTGGAGCGGGTCAACAGCTCTTAGAACTCGAAAAACTTAAAAAGAAACTCCTAGAAGAAGGTTTATTCGATGAATCTAGGAAGAGAAAGATAAATCTTTATCCTAACGCGATTGGTGTCATTACCGCCCCTAATAGTGCGGCAATCAAAGACATTCTCTTTAACATCAAAAGAAGATATCCAATCGCTGATATCTATGTCTTTTATAGTGCGGTACAAGGTGAAAACGCCCCTAAAGAATTGCTCAAAGCCTTCGAATTAGCCCAAACCTATCCTTTGGATACATTACTAATTGGCCGAGGAGGTGGCGCAAGCGAGGATTTAAGCGCTTTTAACGACGAGACACTAGTACGAGCCATCGCTAATAGTAAAATGCCTGTAATCGCCTGTATTGGCCATGAAATCGATTCCACATTAGTGGACTTTGTCGCTGATAAGCGCGCTAGTACCCCAACAGCGGCAGCAGAACTCGCTACCGTAGACCGTAGAGAGATAGAAGAAAAACTATCGTTCGCCTTACAAGATATGGAAGAGAGCTTAAAGAGTCGCATTCAAGGAATGAAAGATGATTTATCTTCTTACAAAGAAGATTTAGATATGGAGATTAGACAACTAGTGAGCCATTATCAAGAGCTATTAGCCCATAAGAAAGCCACTTTAGAGGCCCTTAATCCTGATAACGTTATTAATCGAGGCTTCTCCTTAACAGTGGATGAGCAAGGTAAACCAGTCAGCGATATTAAGCTAGTTAAAAAAGGTCAGAAGATTAGAACCATCTTAAAAGATGGTGTCATTAATAGTGAAGTCATAGACACGGAGAAAAAGTAGTATGGAAAAACAATTTGACTTTGAAAAAGAGATGAAGAGATTAGACGAAATCGTCGCTAATATTTCTTCTGAAAAACTTCCTTTAGATGAGTGTTTAGCCCTCTATAAGGAAGGTCAAGAGATCATCAAAAAGTTAGAAAAAGCCTTAAAAGACGCCGAAGAAAAAGTAGAAAAGGTCATCGAAAACAAATAATTTTCAAAGTATTTTATTAGTGGTTTACTAGTAGATATAATACTTTGTATTAGAAATAATGTCCTGTTTAAGCAGGATTTTATTTTGCGATAAATTTAGTTAACATAATCTTCATGCGCCTGTATAATGTAGGTATGAGCAAGGTTATCGTCCACATTGACTTAAATGCTTTCTTTGCACGCTGCGAAGAAATCAAAGATCCCACTCTAGAAAATAAACCAGTGGCTATTGGCCATGACGGTAGAGGGGGCATTGTTTCAACATGCTCATACGCCGCGAGGAAATATGGTGTTTCTTCGGCTATGCCGATGTTTAAGGCTAGACAGCTTTGTCCTAACTTAATCGTCATTCCTGGTGACTATCATTATTATTCAGCGATGAGTAAGAAGTTCTTTAACTTTGTTAGACGCTACACAAAACTCGTTGAACCAGCCTCTGTCGATGAATGCTTTGCAGACTTTACTGACGCCGTCAAAGGACAGAAAGATGTTGTGGCTTTCTTTAGAAAACTACAAGAAGACTTATTTAAAGAAACAGGCTTAAAGTGTTCTATAGGCGTATCTACAACAAGATTCTTAGCGAAGATGGCTAGTGATTATCAAAAGCCAATGGGTTTAACCATTATCCATAAACGCGATATCGAGAAAATCTTGTTCCCACTTAAAGTGGAATCGATGTTTGGTGTGGGTAAAAGAACTGCGCCTAGACTCAAGAGTGTGGGTATTAAGACTATCGGAGACTTATACCAAAAGATAGAAAGCGATGATGAAGATGTTAAAAACATCACTGGTAAATTCTTCTATACACTCAAAGAGTGGTTAGAGGGAAAAGGCTCTGATGAAATCGAAATTGAGAAGTGGGATCCTAAGTCTTTAGGTAACTCCACAACATTACCATATGACACTGATAACGAAGTGGAGATTAAGAAATATTTCTTAGAGCTCGCTAAAGAAGTGTCTGAAAGAGCTATCAAAGAAGATAAGCTCGGCCATACTATTCAGATTGTGGTCAAAGACCATACTTTTAAATCATTTAATAAGTCGGTGACTTTTGAGAATCCAACTAACAAGTGGCAGACCATCTATGATGTTGCATGTAGCCTATACGATAAGAACTTTGCCCGTATGACACTTAGACTTGTGGGAATTACGCTTCAAAACTTGATTGATTATCAAGAAATGGCGGTACAAATGAGTTTATTTGACTATTCTAGGCACGAAGAGGAAAGTGCCACTAAATTACTCATCAACGATTTAAATCGTTCCTTAAAGAAGCCGTTATTAAAAAGAGCAAGTGAGGTGAAGAAAGATGGAAATAATAGACGCCGTTGATTTATTTCACCAATACGTTTTAGTGGAAAAAGGTCTTTCCACCCAGACTTGGAAATCTTACTTAGAAGACTTGCAAGCCTTCTTTAACTATTTCTCCGATAAGAAAGACACCAGTGACTTATTAGAAACTGATCTCTACGAGTTTCTTAAGTACGAACTATCTTTAGGTAAGTCTGTTTCAACCGCCTTAAGAAGACTTAGTTCCACTCGTAGTTTTTATCTCTTTCTCAAGAAAGAAAACTATTATACTGGCAATATTCCTGATATCGAGACTCCTAAGAAGCCCAAACATTTACCAAACTGCTTAAGCGAAGAAGAGATTGATAGGCTCTTAGAAGTACCTGATTTAACCACGCCAAGTGGGATTAGAGATAGAGCGATGTTAGAGACAATGTACTCCTCGGGATTAAGAGTTAGTGAACTTCTTAATCTTAAACGTGGACAAGTGAACTTAAATAAGTGTATCATTACTGTCTTTGGCAAAGGTGCAAAGGAAAGAAAAGTTCCAATCGCTGAATACGCAGTCGAATATATCAAAAAATATATCAACGAAGTCCGTAACAAAAGCGAACACAAAAAGAGTGACTATTTGTTCTTAAATAAGAACGGAGAACCTCTCAGTAGGGTCTATTTCTTCAGAAAAGTTAGAGAATACGCCGAATTAGCGGGTATCGAGATGACTATCTCTCCACACACATTAAGGCACAGCTTTGCTACGCATTTGCTCAACCATGGAGCCCAACTCCGCATGGTTCAGGGCATGCTCGGACACACAAATATTGCGACAACGCAAATATATACTCATGTTTCTAGTGAGAAACTGAAGTCAGATTATGATAAGATTATGAAGTGAGGAAAAACACAATGAAAAATTATCGTTTTAAGAGAATTTTTGTAATCGTCGCCGACTCAATGGGCAGTGGTTACTTACCTGACGCTGACAAGTTTGGCGATAAAGGTTCAAACACATTAGTCCATATCGGTGAAAAAATGCCTAATGGTTTAAACGTTCCAGTGATGAACGCGATGGGTATGGGTGACCTAGATCCAATCAGAGGCACAAGTAAAGTGAACCATCCACAAGCATTTATTACTAAGGCTCACGAAGTGAGTAATGGTAAAGACACAATGACAGGCCACTGGGAAATCATGGGTATCAATACCGTGACTCCATTTAAGACATTTACCGATACAGGCTTCCCAAAAGAACTCATCGATGAATTAGAAAAGAGAACTGGTCACAAAGTGATTGGTAACAAAGCTGCTTCTGGCACTGAAATCTTAGTGGAACTCGGTGAAGAACAAGTTAGAGACAATTCTCTTATCGTCTATACATCTAGTGACTCTGTTTTACAGATTGCCGCTCATGAAGAAGTCACAGGCCTTGAAGAATTATATAGATGCTGCGAAATCGCTAGAGAAATCTGTATGAAACCTGAATGGATGGTCGGAAGAATCATCGCTAGACCATACGTTGGTACAGATAAGAGCAATTTCAAGCGTGTAACCGGCCATAGACACGACTTAGCGCTTAAGCCAAGCGCTCCAACAGTCATGAACGTCTTACAAGATAACGGCTTTATGACAAGCTGTGTCGGTAAGATTGGTGACATTTTCGACATGTATGGCGTCGTTAAGACACAAAAGACTGTCTCTAACGAAGATGGTATGGATAAGACCATTGACGAGGCTAAAAACCATGATTTTACCGGTCTATGCTTTGTTAACTTAGTGGAATTTGATAGTGAATACGGTCATAGAAGAGATCCAATCGGATATGGCGAATGTATTGAAAGATTTGATAAGAGAGTCGGGGAGCTTCTCCCATTCCTTAAAGACGATGATTTATTAATCATCACTGCGGACCACGGTAACGATCCAACTTGGACTGGTACTGACCACACAAGAGAAAAAATACCTCTTATTATTTATAATAAAGCGTTCAAGAATGGTGGACTTCTCCCTGAAAGAGCGTCCTTCGGTGATATCGGTGCAACTATCCTTAAGAACTTTGGCATCGCTAAACCAGAACATTTACTCGGACAACCAATTGAAGAATTATTTGACTAGTCGTAACAAAATTTATGCGATAGTCTTACAAGGAAGGGCATACTCAACATGCTCTTTTCTTTTGCTTTTTTCCGTTTTAAGTTGGAATTAGAAAGGAGGTGAATATATGAACAAAAAAGAAGATACTGGCAAAGAAAAACAAAAACCAACCAAGGAAAAGAAAGAGCTTATGATGAAGAAAAGAAGAATTCCTCTAGCTCAGCCTTACTTCAAAGGCGAGTCCGCTAAGCATCGTAACGGGCTTACGAACACGCATATCTTTGCGTACAAATATTTTGAACCCGTATTTGCGGTCAAAGCTGGTGACGTCTATTTAGCAAGATTTCCAATCGAATATGGTTCTGAACTCCATGGAGACCATTTCGTAGCAGTCTTGTTAGATAGTCCAGTAGCGTGTCCTTTGGTTACTGTCGTGCCACTTAAGTCTGAAAAAGCTAAAGAGATTAATCCAGCAAGCGACATCCGTCTTGGAGTCATTGAAGGAATTAACAATGGGCGTAAGACAATCGCGGTCATAAATCAGACTAGAGCCATCGATAAAAGACGCTTACTCAGTGAAGAGGCAATCAGCGCTTTGCATAGTCTAGTTAAGAAGAATTTGCTTAAAGATTATGAAGAAGTATGCGCCGAAGTCATTAACTGTTATAGGTTAACGAATGAACAGTATAATCTTTTAAGGAAAAAGGCAATCGGCTACTTCAAGAACAATTACATTTCTCATGACGATGATTGATTAGTAGATTTCCAGTAGTTTCAAATTTTGGTGAAACTGTGGAAATTTACGGACTGGTAGATGAGAGAATTAAGTGAAATCTCCATTTATCAGTCTTTAGTCTTACTATGTAACATCTTATTTTTTAGCGTATTAAGTTAACATAATGACAATTATACGAAGTTTATATATTCTCGGAAATGTGTGTGGAAAATGTGGAAAAGTCGAGTTATCCACTTTCATCACTACTTGTCCTGATCTATCCTCAAAACGATATAAAAGCTAATTGCCTATTTTTGCGGTTTTCTATCATTTTCCGTTCAAATGTGTGTTAATACTCATAAGTAAAATAAAAGCCTCATCTCTGAGGCAGTTTGTATTATCTTTTCGCCCTATTTCTAGAGGCCTAAATAGTACTTAAAGCAGTCTGCGGTGAATCGGTTATCCACCATTTTATCCTTGCTTATTAGGAACTCTCTATTGGCCTTTAAGACGGTGATGAAGCCTTGTTCAAAGTCATCGTACATGGCCTTTATAAGGTCACTTGAGTCATAAGGACGGGTTGGTTCAATCTTATCGGAGACGAAAACTAGCTTTTCTAACCAGCCCATTTTCTTTCTACCGGTCGTATGATACTTAATCGCATCTAAAATCTCAGGATCGGCAACCCCAAATTTGTCTCTGGCCACCATTGCTCCTAAAAATTGATGGTATGCATAAGAGCCAATATCCAAGAATCCTGGGTAGAATTCCTTCATCAGTCTTAAGCTTTCCTCATCATTAATTCCTTTAGCGATGTCATGGAGAATACCAGCGACATAAGCCTTAGAGAAATCTAAATGATGATGCTCCGCTAATTGGTAGGCCATATGAGCAACTGACTTAGAGTGTTTAAATCTACTCTCCTTAAGGAGTGGTTTCACTTTCTTAATGAAATAGAGTTCGTTATCTTCGATATATCTAATGACGTCTTCTTGTAAATACGCGCTTCTAAGTTCTCTAATGTCGGATGACGAAACATCGGCTGTAGGGCCAGAAATCGCAATCATATGGTATTTATCCACATTGACCTCGTTTAGCTCATATTTTGGCCTTTCATAATAGATTATTTGAGTGTTTTTAGCGATTTCTTCTGGCTTCGCCCATTCGTGGAAGGCGTTTACTTGGTCTTGACCAATTAAAAAGTAGAGTTTGTCGTTAGGATATTTCTTCATGAAATACTCAACGGTCTGATAACTTCTAGGTTGTTCGGGTTGGTCAAGTTCAAAAGTATCCACGCTGAAGCCTGGAATGTTTTTGATGGCGATCTGCACCATCGCTAATTTGTGTTCTTGGTTAATGGATGAACTTTTCCAAACCGCAATTTTCGCGGGTACGAAAATCACTTCACCTGGATAAGCCTTTTGGGCCATGATGGCCATATTAATATGACCGAGGTGAATTGGATCGAAACCACCACCGAAAATTATTCTATTCATTATAGTTTGATCTTTGGATTCTCTTTATTCCTGCGGAATAGGATAATAACTCTACCCATGACATGGACGAGTTCAGCGTTTAATTTACTAGAAATATCAACAGCGATTTCCATGACAGGAAGAGAACAACCCTTCATCACATCAATTTTGATGAGTTCGTGGGCTGTTAAAGCTTTATCGAGCATGTCGATAAGAGTTTGAGAGATTTCATTTTTACCGATTTGGTAACGAATGGTTAAGGTTGAGGCTAAAGCCTTCAAATCACGTTTTTGTTTTGGTGTTAACATAATTACTTATTAATTTTCGCTAAGCTTTCTTTGAGCGCTACACCCTTAGGTAAGCGGATACGGATCATTTGTCCTTGGGCGATGAATGATAACCAGCCTAAGCCTTCAATGGCGATATCGTGCCACTTCTTATCATTTTCCATCGCATATTCAAACATATCGTAGTCTAAGAAGCTGACTAATCTTTCAGAGACTGGTCTAGCAAAACGACGGATATTGTTTTCATTAATGTAGTCATCTAATTTCTTAGATTGGACTTTTCTTGTTTCCACACCTTCTGCGGCATAGAAACGATAGTTTGTGGTTTTACCTTTAATGACTTCAAAAGCCGCTAAAGAGCCAACCATAAGCGCATCACCTGCGGTCATTGTGCGTTGTGTCATCTTGATGGCTTTCTTAGGAACGAGTTGTTTTACAACATCTTTCTCTAATTTGCCTGTCGCGGATGTGGTTTGAGAAATACCTGGTAGTTCATAGAAGAATGAAGAACGGGATAATGGGATTTCTAACACGTTCACGCTTGTACCTGGGTAGGTGATGGTTTTGATTTGTCTGCTTGTTTTATTTTCAAAGCCTTTCATCGCTCTATTAATAATAGAGGTTTTACCTGATGTGGAATTACCAATCATGTAGACGTCATGACCTTTTCTAGCAGCGTTCATTGAATCGATTAATTCTTTAGAATCAATCTTATTGGTAGCGCCTAATAATCTCACTGATTTTGGTTTGATGCCATAGGCATTGAATCTATCGGTAAGATAAGCCACTAAGGAGTCATCTTTCACACTCATTGGGAATAAGTCTCTCTTATTACCAACGACAACAACGTTAAGTTTCTTAACTTTGTTAGCGATTTCACTATTAAGAGTGCCGTTAAATGAGAACAAGTCGACAACCCAAATAATCATCGCGTCTGTCGCGAATGCGTCATCAAGAATTTTTAAGACTTCTTGGTCAACCTTTTGTTCAAGCTCACTATTATTGAAAGCTTTCATTGTTTCAAAACATCTATCGCAATAGATGATTTGGATTGGTGTGGCTCTATGCAATGATTCTGGAATAATGTAGCCTTTTTCATCTTCATTTTCACATTGAAGGATTGCGCCACAGTGATAACAACGTAATACTCTACTCTGCTTGCCCATATTTTGTTCTCCAATCTGGCAACTTGCCTGTTTTTCTTAAATGTCTACGAATCGGTCTATCTAATAGACGATTGAAATGGGTGGTAAATTGGTCTTCTTTGACGACTTTCTCGGTTAATATGACGCGAATATGAGCGCCTCTAGCCGCAAGTACGTCAGTCATCAGTTGATCGCCAACAAGCATTGTTTCTTCTGGCTTATAGTTATTTTCCTTTAGGAACTTTCTAATCTTGCCAGAGAATGGCTTACGAGCGGAATTGATAAACGTGCACCCAATTGCGTTAGCGTAGGAAGTAACACGCTTGCCTCTGTTATTAGAAACGATGATGACTTTAAGACCAGTCTCTTTAAGAGAAGCGATTAATTTGACCGCTCTTTCTGTTGGGGTCAATAAGCGATAACTGTCCAACGTATTATCCAAGTCGATTAAAAGGACACTAACGCCTTGTTTCTTATAGAAGTCTACTGGGACCTCGTATATGGATTGGGCGTGTGCGAAGGGAATGAATTTGTTGAACATATTTATCTAAATAAATAATACCCTAAAAATGGCTTCGACTGTGAGAAATATTTTTATTTTTCTCACAAATAATTTGTTAATAATAGGATAAGAAAAAAGCCTCTTATTGAGACTTTCTTCTAGCATTTATCTTTTGTATATAACTTTGTTATATGTTCTACTAATTATTTACTAGTTATATACTATTAGATTTAATCGTCTAAATCGTCAAATATGGAGATTTGTTCAAAGCCTTCTTTGTCAGATTTTTCCTCTTTAACTGGCTTATCTTCCACTGCTTCATCCACTTCTTCATTATCTTCACCATCCATCACAGGTTGTGGTCTTTCCTTTACTGTAATTGGATGAGAAACAGTGTTCTTATTAACGATTTCGATGTTAGTGTCTATGACACTATCAACTAAGGTTTTTGAAGGAATATCAATGTTCTTCTTCGCGTATTTAGCAAGATCTGTTAAGTAGAAATCCTCTAAATCAAAGGTGAAGTATTCATTGTTATTGAGGAAGAGATTTATTTTTAATAAATCTGCCTTGGTATTGAGCTTAAAGGCACTGACGACATGATGGACATCGCTCTTGAAGCATGGCATCACTACTTGTACTTTGCCTAATCTAGCGGTTAAGTTCACGTGTGCATTATCGAATATACGATAATGGCCTTTATCTGTGAACATGATAACTTTGTTCTTTTCTTCTTCATCAAAGGCGATTAACGCTACTGCGTTATTCTTGCCTAAGCCAGCGACTGATTTAACACCACCAGCTTTACTAGAAAGAACGGTTAATTCATTTTCATTGAAGTATGTGACATTACCATTACTTGTTAAAACAAGTAAGTTGCTGTTGCCGGATAAGACTTGGATATCAACGACTTCATCCCCGTTAAGTAAACGCATGTTACGTATTGGGCGCGAGCGCTTTCCTTTTTCTATCATATTTAAAGGCATACGCTTGATTTGACCATATTTAGTTAAAACACCTAAATAAATGTCTTCTCTAAAGTCAGAAACCGCTAAACCTTTGATAATCTTTTCACCAGCGGCAAGTGTGGAGAAGGCATTTAAGTGATCGCCTTCATCTTTCCATCTGTTCTCTGTAATCTTATGGACTGGAACACAGATGTAATTGCCCTGATTTGTGAAACAAATCAAATAGTCAGTGGTATTGACCATACCTTGGGCAATAAGTTCATCTCCATCCTTTAAGCCAGGAAGAGGATTATCGCCACTACTACGATAAGATTTAAGGGTTGAACGTTTTAAATAACCATCACGAGTTAAAGCGATCATCACATCATCTTTAGCGATTAATTCACGCTTATCGATTGGCGCGATTTCTTCTTTTTCTTGGATAATGGTTCTGCGGTCATCACCATATTTATCCGCGATAGCTTTTAGTTCGCGAACTAAAACACGGTTTAATTTGCTTTCATCTTCTAAGATACCCTTAAGTGTTTCGATATCTTTTAAGAGTTGAACTTTTTCGTTTTCTAAAGTGACTTCATCAGTATGAGATAACTTATATAATGGCATGGTCACGATTGCTTCCGCTTGTTCATTTGAGAAACCATAACGGGCCATTAAGTTAACTTTAGAATCGGCTTTATCTTTACTCTTTTTGATGATTTCAACCACTTCGTTGATGTTTAAAGAAGCTTGAATTAAGCCTTCAACGATATGAAGTCTAGCTTGGAATTTTTCTAGATCAAATCTACTTCTTCTTGTCACAACATCAACTTGGTGAGCAATATAAGCATCAACATAAGTTAATAAATTCAAAGTCTTTGGACGGCCATCCACAATAGCCACCATATTTGTGCTATAAGATGAGACTAGGCCAGTCTTATTATTCAAGTATTGTAAGAGTAATTCGACTTTAGCGTCTTTCTTACAATCGATAACAATTCTGATACCTTTCCAGTCAGATTCATCACGCACTTCAAGCAAACCATCAACGGCTTTGCTATGGATAATCTTATCGATTTCAAAGACGAGTTGGTTCTTTTGTGTTTTATATGGAATTTCAGTAATGACAATCTGTTGATTGTCTTTGTTTTGCACGATTTCTTCTTTACTGGCGATTTCAATACGACCTCTGCCAGTTAAATAGATGTTTTTAAGACCTTCACTTTCGTAGATGATACCACCACCTGGGAAGTCAGGACCTAAAACAAATTGCATTAAATCTTCGATTGTTGCTGTCTTATGACCAATACGGTAAATGACCGCATCAATAATCTCTTTGAGATTATGAGGTGGGATTTCTGTCGCCATACCAACAGCGATACCTTCTGTACCATTAGCGAATAAGTTAGGGAATCTAGCCGGTAAAATAGTTGGTTCAAATTCGGTATCATCGAAGTTGAGCTGCATATCAACAGTCTTTTTGTCGATTTCTCTAACTAATTCGTTACTGATTTCACTTAATCTAGATTCGGTATAACGATAAGCCGCTGGTGAGTCACCATCGATAGAACCGTTATTACCTTGGAAGTCGATTAATGGGTATCTAATCTTCCAATCTTGGCTCATTCTAGCCAAGGCTTCATAAATAGATGTGTCACCGTGAGGGTGGAAAGTACCCATAACCGCACCAACGGTATGAGCACATTTTCTAGTTGGTTTATTGAAGACGTTATTGTTCTTGAACATCGTGAAAACGATACGTCTTTGAACTGGTTTTAAACCATCTCTAACGTCTGGGATAGCACGATCTTGAATGACGTATTTTGCGTATGTCGCATAGCGGTCACCCATGACATCTTCCATTGGTTGTATGGAGATATTTTCAACGTAATTTTCTTCGACTAAATCATTCTTTTTTCTAGCCATAGATTACTTTACCTCCTTAATGAAAGTGTCAATTTTATTGAAGTCAACGTTCTCTTCGACCCACGCTCTTCTGACACTAGCGTCACGGCCCATTAAAACGTTAACTCTCTTCTCTGCAAGGATTGGATCATCAATCTCAACTTGGAGTAATAATCTGGTCTTTGGATCCATTGTGGTTTCTTTTAATTGGATAGCGTCCATTTCACCAAGACCTTTATAACGGCTGACTTTATAGCCACCGCCAACTTTCTTTTTGGCTTGTTCCAAGCCATCATCATCCCAAGCGTATTCTTGCACCACTTTTTTACCGTCTTCTTTGTAAACACGATAAAGAGGAGGAACAGCAATATAAATGTGACCAGATGTGATTAATTGACGCATATAATGATAGAAGAACGTTAATAATAACGTTTGGATATGCGCACCATCGGTATCAGCATCGGTCATGATGATGATTTTGCCGTATTTTATATCTTCAATATCGAAGCTTTGTCCAAAGCCCGCACCAATGGTATTAATAATGGTTGCGATTTCTTCATTATGGACTAATCTATCGATAGAAATTGAGTCTGTGTTAAGTGGTTTACCACGTAGTGGTAAGATAGCCTGATGTAATCTATCTCTACCCTTCTTAGCGGTACCACCAGCGGAATCACCTTCAACGATAAAAAGCTCGTTTTTAGCGTAGTCTTTAGACTGCGCTGGGGTCAATTTGTCACTTAAAATGACCTCTTGTTTAGGTTTTTTATTACTTCTAGCCTCTTCTTTAGCCTTACGCGCGGCTAATCTCGCGGCTTGTGAGGCCACACACTTATTGATCAAGTTAATTGCGAACTCTTTGTTTTCGAGTAAGTAATAAGTAAACTTATTAAAGATGAAATTAGAGACAACAGAAACCGCTTGAGGAGTGCCTAATTTGCCCTTAGTTTGGCCTTCAAATTCAAGGAGCATTTCAGGGATTTTTAAGCTCACAACGGCGGTTAAACCTTCTCTAATATCGCTACCTTCTAGCTTTTTACCTTTGGTAAGTTTATAAGTTTCAGCGAAATCATTGACGGCTTTAGTGATACCAGCTCTAAAACCAGTTTCATGAGTACCACCATCTCTTGTTCTTACGTTGTTAACGTAAGAAAAGATTGTTTCGTTATAGTCTTCATTGCAATATTGTAAGGCGATTTCGATATCAATTTGTGTTTCTTCATCGGTATCAGAGAAGCTGATCACAGGTGATAATGGATTCTTATTGATATTGACGTTATTGATATATTCCACTAAGCCATTTTCATACAAAAAGCTTTGAACTGTTCCGGTTTTTTCGTCAGTGAGAACAAATTCCACGCCCTTCATTAAGAAGGCACTTTCTTGTAAGTGGCTAGCGATTGTATCCCATTTGAATTCAACTGTGGAGAAGATTGTGGCATCTGGTTTAAATCTCACCAAAGTACCATGTTTCTTACATGTACCAACAACTTCTAGTGGGACGACTAATTGACCACCATTTTCGAATTTTAGATGATAGATATTTCCGTTTTGATAGACGTTAACGTCTATCCATTCACTCAAAGCGTTAGTGACAGAGGCACCAACACCATGTAAACCAGCCGCGGACTTGTAGACCGCGTTATTGAATTTACCACCAGCGTGGAGTTCAGTAAAAACAACTTCGACCGCTGGTCGACCAGTTTCTTTGTTAATGCCCACAGGAATACCACGTCCTTCATCAAGAACGCTAATGGAACCGTCTTTATGCATGGTAACGCAAATCTTTTTGCCATATCCTGACAAAGCTTCGTCAACTGCATTATCAACAACTTCCCACACTAGATGATGGAGACCTGCACTATTGGTTGAACCAATGTACATGGCTGGTCTTTTTCGGACACCCTCAAGACCTTTCATCACGTGAATATCATCGGCTGTATATGTTGTTTTATTGATATCTGACACTATATTTTCCCTTTGCAAGACTTAATTATATACAAATTAAGTTGCAAATATAAAGCAATTTTGTAGAATATAAAGGTGCGATTTGGAGGTACAAAAATGAATATATTTGTAAATATATTGGTGCCAATCATTTGTTTGCTAATTGGTTACCTGATGGGCAGTGCAAACATCTCGATTCCATTAGGAAAAATGGTTTTTAAACAAGATCCACGTGAATATGGATCACATAATCCAGGCGCCACTAACTGTGGTCGTTTATGGGGCAAAAAATACTTCCTTATCGTATTCTTCTTTGACGTATTTAAGACCATTTCCCCACTTTACATCTGCTGGGCAATCTTAACTTTTGTTCCACTTAATAATGGTTTACCATTATTACCAAATGCTTCCGCTATGTATGCTGGTAACGTTGATGGCTACATGATTCAATGGCCTGTCTACTGGGTTGCCGTTATCGGTGCGATGCTTGGTGGTATCTATCCATGCTTCATTGGATTCAAAGGCGGCAAAGCCGCCTCATGTATGGTCGGCATTACCTTAACCACCTCTTGGACATTTGGTGTTATAGGTGCTCTTTCCTACTACTTCACATTAAAAAGAAGCGGTTATGTTTCCTTAGCGAGTATCATCACATCTATCATTAATGCATTAGTCACTTGGGTGTGGGCAATTCTTCTCTTACTCAAGGTCATTCCAGTGGGTACTTATTGGCAATTCTTTGTCAACTGGGGACCAATGCTTTATTGCAATTATGTCTATGCAATTTTGATGACAATTATCTCCATCGTTTTGATCATCAGACACCGCACAAATATCGGCAGAATCAAAGCGGGAACTGAAAGACAAATCACTTGGATGAAAGTAAAAAGCAAGTAATTAATTAGTAGAGTTAATAACTTTGTTATTATAGACAAAAGCACTCATAACCGAGTGCTTTTTGTTTTCCTATATTTTGTGTCTTTAATCTTACCAAACTAAGTAATAATACAAGAAGTAAGAAACATCTGTATCTGGATAATAAACCATGAACAATTCTTCGCCTTGATAATAAGAATATGAGGTCTCAAAATTTAGCTTATATTGAGAATCAAATGAGCAATAAACCACCACTAATTGTTGCTCCAAAAATTCATTTACCTTTGCCTCAAATTCAGTGTTCTTGCCAGTCTTATCAAAGTATGTATTAATAAACGCATCTTTCTTATTAGACTTTGAAAAATCTAAAACATAATAGACGGGACCAGATTGGCCTTCAAAACCAGTGATGTTTGCGTAAGAAAAGAGTATCTTCGCGGAAGTTAAGTATTTGATTCCACTATTCTTTTCTACATTCATTAAGGTTCTTCGTTCTTTAGGCGCACATCCTAATAAAGAAATAGATATAAGGAATAATATAGGAGCTTTTCTAAGGATTTTATTCATAAGTTAAGTTACACGTGAATAAATTGCTTTTCAAGGCTCTACGCGGCTGTTTAGGCCGTTTTAGGCATAATAAAAACACTCTTACGAGTGTTCTTATTTTACTTTTGATTCATGTTTCTCATGATTTCACGAATTTGTTTTTCGCTTGGGGTACGACCCATGCTTCTAAACATCGCGCGAATCATCTTTTCATTAACAGGTGGATTTTCTCTAAGTTGTTTTTGGAAGATGTAACGAGTAATAAAGAAACCCGCGATACCACCAACAATAAGAGCACCTAATGCTAACAATAACGCTTGCCAGATTTCCATTGTAGTTACCTACTAGGCTCTGCCGTCGTATTCGCCGTTATCTGTGCGAACTAAGACTTCTTCGCCTTCTTCAATGAATAATGGGACTCTGACCACTAAGCCGGTTTCTAATGTCGCTGGCTTTGTTGGTTTGTTAACTGTGTCACCTCTAACACCTGGATCACATTGAGTAATTTTTAATGTGACTTTAGCAGGTAAGTTGACACCGAGGATTTCACCATCGTAGGAAGTAATTTCCACGACTTCGTCACCTTTTAAGAATTGTTTTTCCCATTGGAGACGTTCAGCTGGGATTTCAACTTGTTCATAAGTTTCTTGATCCATGAAGACAAAGAAATCGCCTGTATCGTAGAGATATTGCATTTGTCTCTTGTCTAAACGAACGTTTTCGACCATGTAACCAGAGTTACGAGCTAATTCATTAATTGTGCCTGTACGGACGTTTTTAACTTTGACCTTAGCAACCATCTTTCTCATCGCTGTCTTATTTAATAAGATATCTAAAACTTGGTATAAATTGTTTTCATCGATGAAATAGTTGCCTGGTCTTAATTCTGTAACATTAACCATAAAATTTATAATTCCTTTCAATAAATTCCTTGAATATTATATCAAATATTCATTATTTGACAAATGGATTTACTCTCCTCTCTATCTCTAGGGTGGATGAAGGACCATGTCCTCCATAGATTTTAGTGGCGTTTGGGAGCGCTAACACCTTGGCCATAGAGTTGCCTAATTCTTTAGGCATGGCGCTTGGCAAATCAGAGCGGCCCACACTATGTAAGATGATGAAATCGCCAGTGAAGAGAATGCCACTTTCTTTAAGGTAGAAGCAGACTGAACCAGAAGTATGATATGGGACTGAAATTACCTTAATATCTTCATTTAAAAAATGAAGAACTTCATTATCCGCTACTGTATTTGCCTTGCTTTTAATGGTGACATTTTCCCCTAAAAAGAATGAGCAATTAGCGTATGTATCATTGAGCTTATCTTCATCATCGAAGCCGATATATAATGGCGCATTAAAAGCGTCCACGAGAATGTCCGCTCCACGCATATGGTCAACATGACCGTGTGTGAGCAAAATAGCCTTGAGGTTAAGCGCATTTTTCTTAATATAATTAACGATTCCTGGATACTCTTTAGCGGGGTCAATGACCACACAGTTATTATTGGAGTCAATTAAAAGATACGTATTAGCGTATAATTCATCTACTCCTTCAAATATAAACGGGACTACTTTAATCATAGGCACAAAAAAATAGGCACAGGCCTATTATTTCTTTTTCTCACGATGGAGAGTAACTTTTTTGCAACGTGGGCAATACTTCTTTAATTCTAAACGATCAGCGTGTTTCTTTTTATTTTTAGAAGTGAGGTAATTTTCCTCGCCA
>JBGUMU010000079.1:0-1589 GCA_045116995.1 Bacilli bacterium | reverse complement strand
TGAAATTATTAGAAAAGTTAAATTAGCATTAGGAGATGCATAATTATGGTACAAATTTATCCAGGTACTTCTCAGGTTGCTCAAAATAGAAGAAACTTCACTAACCCAGAATATGAGTTAGAAAAATTAAGAGATATCTCTGATGAAGACGTAGTAAAAATATTAGGTCACAGAGCTCCAGGTGAAGAATATAAATCTGTTCACCCACCATTAGATGAAATGGATGAGCCTGACGATATTGTAAGAGAATTAGTAAAACCTATTGACGGTGCAAAAGCAGGAGATAGGATTAGATACATCCAATTCGTAGACTCCATGTACTTCGCTCCAGCTCAACCTTACTTAAGAGCAAGATCTTACTTATGCAGATGGAGAGGAATTGATACCGGTACATTATCCGGAAGACAAGTAATCGAAGCAAGAGAAAGAGACATCGAAAGATTATCCAAAATCTTATTAGAAACCGAATACTTCGATACTGCAAGAACCGGTATTAGAGGTGCAGGTGTACACGGTCACTCCTTAAGATTAGACGAAAACGGTTTAATGTTTGATATGTTAAGAAGACAGGTATTCAACAAAGATACCGGTAACGTTGAAATGGTAAGGGACCAAATTGGTGTAGACTTAGACGAACCTGTAGTCTTAGGTGAACCATTAGACGAAGAAACATTAAAAGCAAAAACCACTATTTACAGAATAGATGGTGAAGCATACAAAGATGATAAAGAAGCTGTTGAAGTATTACACAATATTCACGTTTCCAGATCCTTTGGTGCATTTGATCCAAACGCAGGATGGTAATTAACATGGCTGATAAAAAATTCTTAGATGCAATGAAACAAAAATTCAGTGAAGATCCAACCGAAAAAAGAACCCAATTCTATAACATGGGCGGTTGGAAACAATCTGAAAGAAAAACTGCATTTGTAAATGAAGGTAAAGAAATCGCTGAAAAAAGAGGAATCCCAATGTACAACCCAGACATTGGTACTCCTTTAGGTCAAAGAGCTTTAATGTCTTACCAATTATCCACTACTGACACTTTCGTAGAAGGTGACGATTTACACTTTATTAACAACGCAGCTATCCAACAAGCTTGGGACGACATTAGAAGAACTGTAATTGTAGGATTAAACACTGCTCACAACGTTCTTGAAAAAAGGTTAGGTATTGAAGTAACTCCTGAAACTATTACCAACTACTTAGAAACTGTAAATCACGCTATGCCTGGTGCAGCTGTAGTTCAAGAACACATGGTAGAAACTGACCCATTAGTAGTACAAGATTCCTACGTAAAAGTTTTCACTGGTGACGACGAATTAGCAGACGAAATCGACTCTGCATTCGTATTAGACATCAACAAAGAGTTCCCAGAAGAACAAGCTGAAGCTTTAAAAGCTGAAGTAGGTGGAGCTGTATGGCAAGCTGTAAGAATCCCTTCCATTGTAGGAAGAGTTTGTGACGGTGGTACCACATCCAGATGGTCTGCTATGCAAATTGGTATGTCCATGATTTCTGCATACAACCAATGTGCTGGTGAAGGAGCTACTGGTGACTTCGCATACGCATCCAAACACGCAGAAGTT
>JBGUMU010000078.1:0-1766 GCA_045116995.1 Bacilli bacterium | reverse complement strand
ATGGCATTAATATTAGCGATTGAATCAAGTTGTGACGAAACAAGTGTAGCGATTACTAGAGATGGTAAACTCCTTTCTAATGTCATCAATACACAAATTGAAGTCCATCAAAAATATGGTGGTGTGATGCCTGAAATCGCATCTAGACTCCACTGCGAAAATATTTCTTTAGTGCTTAAAGAAGCGCTTGAAAAGGCTGATGTCAAATTAGAAGACATTGATGCTTTTGCCGTCACTAGAGGCCCAGGTCTTATAGGCGCATTACACGTCGGCATGCAATGCGCAAAGACATTAGCAATGCTTTATAAGAAGCCTTTAATTCCAGTTCACCACTTAGCCGGACATATCTACGCTAACGAATATAATGAAGAACTTAAGTTCCCATTATTAGCGGTAGTTGTCAGTGGTGGTAACTCTGAACTTGTCATCATGAAAGACCATATGAATTTTGAAATCATTGGTGAAACAAGAGATGACGCAATTGGTGAATGCTACGATAAAGTGGCCAGAGTCCTTGGACTCCCATACCCAGGTGGTATCCCAATTGATAAATTAGCCAAAGAAGGTGAACACACATATCATTTACCAACACCACTCAGTGGTGAACATACTTACGATATGTCTTTCTCTGGTCTAAAGACCAACGTCATTAACTTAGTTCATAACTTAGAACAAAAAGGTGAAAAGATTCGCGTAGCGGATATGTGCCGCAGCTTCCAAGATGTTGCTGTTGGCATGGTCATCTCAAGAGCAGTCAAAGCTATTCAAGAATATAACGTTAAGCAAGTCGTTTTAGCGGGTGGTGTTTCCGCTAACTCATACTTAAGAAGTGAAATGGTGAGAGAGTGTGAAAAACTCAATGCACATATCATCATTCCACCAATGTGGTGTTGTACCGATAATGCCGCGATGATTGCTAAAGTCGCTGAGCATTTATACGATATGAAAGTCTTCGCTGGACTAGATTTAGGGGTCGATCCTAACTGGTCTATCGAAAAATGGAATGAATTCCAAAATTAAAGTGACATTGTTACTTTAAGTAACTATGATATTTATTAAGGAGCATTTATATGGAACCTATGAAAATTACTAATTTCGAACTCTATGACATTGTCACAAACGGTGACCAAGAAGAGATTAATTCTCTTGAAACATTAGAACTTGAAGGTTGGGTTAAAACTAACCGTGATAATGGTTCAATTGGTTTCGTTGAATTTAACGATGGTACATATTTCAAAAGTGTGCAATTAGTGTACACAGATAAGAGTGAAAACCATGACGTCTTATCTTCCTTAAAAACAGGTGCTGCGATTAAAGTTATTGGTAAGTTAGTTTTAACTCCAGAAAACAAACAACCATTTGAAATCGCTGTTTCATCCTGTTCTTTAGAAGGTGATGTCGATGATGACTATCCTCTTCAAAAGAAGAGACACAGCTTTGAATTCTTAAGAGAAATCGCCCACATTAGACCACGTGCGAATACATTCCAAGCGGTCTATCGTGTGAGAAGCGTTCTTTCCTTTGCAATTCATGAATTCTTCCAAAATAACGGCTTTATCTATGTGCATACGCCATTAATTACCACAAACGATGGTGAAGGCGCAGGTAACGTCTTTGACGTCGTCACACATGACACAAAAGATCCAAACAGTTTCTATGGCCGTAAAGTTAACTTAACCGTTACTGGTCAATTACACGTTGAACCATTTGCTTTAGCCTTTAGAGATGTTTATACATTTGGTCCTGCCTTTAGAGCGGAACACTCT
>JBGUMU010000077.1:0-2584 GCA_045116995.1 Bacilli bacterium | reverse complement strand
TAACAGCGGTAACGTGTGCATTACCTTGACCAAGTTTTTCTAAAGCGTCAGTTGTGATTTCACTGTTCTTATCATTGGTGAGACCAGTGTAATCAAGAACGATAGCTTGAGTTTGTGGTGGAATTTGTGTAGCTTCAGCAGTAATTGTTAAAGCACCAGCAACCTTTGTTAATGTATAGCCACCATTGGCGCTCTTTTTAAGTTTGTTGTAGTTAGCGCTTGGAGCGATGAAGGAAACAGCACTGGAAGACATTTCTGTGGCTTCGCCCCATTCAACGCCATCATTGAATTCATAACCATCGTTTGGAATGATTTCAAAGTTGAATTGTGGTTCGCTCTTGGAATAATCGTATGGATCTGTTTTAGCACGGGTATAGAATTTGCCTTCTTCACCATTATCAACGTTGCTACCTGTTTCATCTTTTGGACCAACGTAGACTTTAGCAGTGGCATTTGTTAATGCGAAGGTAATTTCATAACCATTGATACCATCGACATGGACTTTTGGAGTAATAACGATTGTTAAATCACTCTTAATCTTTGTAATACGAACGATCCAAGAATTTTCTTCTGCATCGTTGGAAACGACTTTAATCTTATTGAATTCACCAGTGATAGCGAAGCAGTCGGCATCGATTTCATAACCGGCTTCACAGACGACTTTGAAGTTAACTTGTGGTTCTTTTGTGTCGGTTTCTTCTGGTTCAATCCATTTTGTCTTTTTACCATCTTCGTCTCTGGACTCTGTGGTATTTGTCTTAACTGGAAGTTGTGTGTAGTCTTGGCCTGATTCATAGACCCAAACATCACCGTGAGTAGCGCTGAATGTGATGGCATAGCCTTCACCTTCATCAACTGGGACGACTGGTGTAGCGGATTCATCAGCGGCTTTATAGTATAATCTAGCACCTTCGCCTAACATTAAGCGGTAGCCTGCTTTAGCATGTGTTGTCATACTAACGACAACATCGCCAGCGTTAACAGCGAATTCACTAACTTTGAAATAGTTAATTTCAGAATTGGTTAAGCCAGCTTCTTCGTATGTGTCGTGTGCGACTTCTTGTTCAACACCATTGACTTTAACTACGATTCTGCAGGTACCATCGTTTGCTTCGTTACTTTCGAATGAGTCATCAGAAGAAGCACCATTATGGTCTGTATATAATGAACGGGAACCATGGCTTGAGCTACTCATTTGAGCGCCGAAAGCAAAAACGACTTTGGTGTAATGTTTTGGTACACTGAATGTGAATTTGTATTCATGACCTTTTTCCCATTTCTTAGCGGATTCATAACCGGCTTCATATGGGGCTGAGTAGTATGTTTCTGGATCTGGAATCACAGAGGAAGTAGAACTACTACTTGTTGAGGAACTTGTTGGTTTGGAACTTGTTGAGGAAGCTGGGTTACCACTAGAACTAGTTGGTTTGCTTCCACTTGTAGTTGTAGCTGGATTACAACCTGTAATCAAAAGACCAAAGCAAGCAAGCGCCATTAAAAACTTTGTTTTTTTCATATCAAAACTCCTTTGTTTTGCTGAACTTATTGTAAAGCAATAAATCAATTAAAGCAACACAATGGGTTTTATTTATGTTTTGTTTAAGGAAGGCACAAAAAAGGAGTGCACTACTGCACCCCTATTTTTGATTGAATTATTGATTAGGCGAGCTTAGCACCACAGAGGTAATAAGCATAACCACCAGCAACGTATTCAACTTTAATTGTGTTATCACCTTGTTGGAGATTAACGCCAGTAATTTCAACATAAACTGGTAAGGATAATGTACCGTTATCAGATTGTGTGGAGTTTTCTGTTAAACCAGCGTTTTTGAAGTTGATATCTTCAGCTGGAGCTGTAACTTCTGTACCATTGATAGTAATTTTTGTTTTTGGATCAGCTTTATCACTATCACTACCAGCTGTTTGTCTCCAGAAGCCAGCGGATTCATTGTTGGCAATCTTGACGGAGATTTGGAGATATAACTTGGTGGCTTTTGCTTCAGCAGCACTATATGTTAATGTGCAGGAAACACCACCGGTCTTTTTGAACTTGTAACCTTTAACGCCATCACCGAAATCTTTTTCAGTTAAGGATTGATCACTTAAAGCGGCTTTAACATCAGCAGAGGACCAAACTTTTAAGTCAGCAGCTGGTGTGTCACCAGATGCAGCATAATAGAATGTGATTTCTTTGATGTAAACTCTCTTTTGAGTTTCAACAGTAATTGATTTGCTGCCAGCAGCTAATTCAAATTCTAATGTGCCAAATGTGCCATCTTCAGTGTATGGAGCTAATTGAGCGGCTAAATCATTGACTTGAACAGAGTTGGAGTTTGTTGGATGGTCAGCATCTTTCTTGTAGAAGTCATGACATTTAACTTCGACTTTGACGACATCGACGTCTAATGTGAAGGCGATGGAGCCATTAGCACTACCTGTGCCACCTTTAACCATACCATTAGCGGTTGGGAACGCACCACCAGAACCGGTGTTGCAGTAAATCTTGGAAGCTGTAACAGCGGTAACGTGTGCATTACCTTGACCAAGTTTTTCTAAAGCGTCAGTTGTGATTTCACTGTTCTTA
>JBGUMU010000076.1:0-19073 GCA_045116995.1 Bacilli bacterium | reverse complement strand
GCTGCTGCTTCTTCTTCACTTAAGCCAGCTTCTTTAACACAGTAAGCCCAAATATCTTGGAACTTGCTTTGTTGGCTTTGGGCGCTTACATAATCGTAAGCAAGGTCTAATAAAGATTTTGACATATTAATGTCCTCCTACATATGTATTGGAGCGCTGACACCGATAAGGGCGAGCGCATTCTTTAACACTATTTTACTTGCTTTAACTAAAGCAAGACGTGAACCACTGAGTTCTAAATTGTTTTGATCGATAACACGGCATTCGTTATAGAAGGCGTGTACGAGTTCCGCAAGGGTATGGATGTAATTGGTGACTTTGTATGGAGCTTTGTCTTTAGCAGCATCGTTCACTAAGTTGGCAAAGTCAGCAAGGTGTTTTAATAAAGCCATTTCAGATGGTTGGCTTAATAACTTCGCACTGTTATCAATAGCGATATCTTTACCTTGTTCCAAGATAGAACAGAGTCTAGCGTGAGCGTATTGAGCATAATAGACTGGGTTATTAGAACTTTGTTCTTTAGCTAAGTCCATATCAAAGTCTAAGTGAGATGAAGGAGCACGCATAGCGAAGAAATAACGCATAGCGTCGACACCAACTTCTTCGCAGACATCTCTTAAAGTGATGGCGTCGCCTCTTCTCTTACTAGCTTTGTATTCTTGTCCATCTTTAAGGAATCTCACCATTTGAATTAATTCAACATGGAGGATATCTTGTGGATAACCATGCATCATTAAAGCAGATTTCATTCTGTTGATATAACCATGATGGTCCGCACCTAAGACATCGATAAGAGCGTCAAAACCACGTGATAATTTATTAACGTGGTAGCAGATATCAGGTAAGAAGTAGGTGTAATCACCATTGCTCTTTTGAATAACACGATCTTTATCATCGATAAAGTCAGATGTCTTTAAATAAAGAGCGTCATCTTGTTTGTATGTATATTTGCTTAAGAAGTCTAATTCCTTTTCGATAGCGTTGTCCGCTCTGATGGCTTTCTCTGAAGAGAAGACATCGTGCTTAACTCTGAATAATTCTAAGTCTTTAACAATTCTATCGAGTTCGATTTTGACACCTTTTTCTTTGAAATATGGAACTGGATCAGCCATCTTAAGCGCTTCATCACCAATTTCGTTTTTGATGGATTCGGCAATTTCAACGATGTCATGACCAGCATAACCATCTTCTGGGATTTCGGCTTCGATACCGAATAGTTCTTTATATCTAGCTTGGATAGATAAGGCAAGATTTGTAATTTGACTACCAGCATCATTGATGTAGTATTCCTTGGTGACGTCATAACCAGCGAAATCTAAAATACGAGAGATGCTATCACCAATAGCCGCGCCTCTAGCGGTACCAACGTGAAGGATACCAGTTGGGTTAGCAGAAACGAATTCAACGTTAATTTTGAAGTTCTTTCTTGGTGAACGACCATAGTTTTCATCTTCAGTAATAATCTTGTTAACGAAGGCTTGGAGAGAATCATGCTTCATGAAGAAATTAATGAAACCAGGACCAGCGATTTCGATTTTATCAATACCGTCTCTATTAATTTTCTCAATTAACATGGCTGCGACATCACGAGGAGCCTTAGCAAATAAACGAGAAAATTTCATTGCAACATTGGTGGCATAGTCACCATGCGCTTCATCTTTGCTCTTTTCGATAACGATATCGTTGAGAGCGACTTCTTGGCCAAGATCTAAAAGAGCTTTTTGGATTTTGAGTTTAATGTTTTCAATAATGTCCATTTTATTCTCCTTTCTTTCTAAGCATGACAATGGCGTCCGCTTTAACGGCCAAGCCTCTTCCGATATCATCGAGGCCTTCATTAGTTCCCGCTTTAACGGAAACATTCTCTAACGAAGTATTTAATAATAACGCTAAGTTATTTCGCATTTCCATAATAAATGGTGCAAGTTTTGGTTTTTCTAATGTGATTGAGACATCAACGTTGTTGATTTCATAACCATTTTCATTCATCATGGTCACCACTCTTTTAACGATGATTGATGAATCAATATCTTTAAATTCTGGGGTACCAGGGAAGAACTTACCTAAGTCACCTAGTGCAAGAGCACCTAGGATAGCTTCGCTAACAGCGTGGTAAACAACATCACCATCGCTATGCGCTAACTCGCCCACGGGGCTAGGAACGCATACGCCAGAAAGCATAAGCTTACGGCCTTCAACTAGTCTATGAATATCAGTAGCAAATCCAATTCTCATATTACTTTTTCACATTAAAACGGAAGAACATGATGTCGCCATCCTTTGGATAGTAACCTTTGCCTTCTGTTCTAATCTTTCCCGCATCTTTAACAGCGTGTTCGCTTCCGAGTTCATGGATGGCTTCATATGGGTAGACTTCTGCACAAATGAAACCTTTTTGGAAATCGGTATGGATAACGCCAGCACATTCAGGAGCTGACATATTGTTTTTAAATGTCCAGGCACGGCATTCATCCGCACCAACAGTGAAGAATGTTGATAAATTTAATAATTTATATGTGGCTTTAATAACTTTTTCTAAGCCAGATTCTTTGACGTTAAGTTCTGCTAAGTATTCTTTTCTTTCTTCTTCGCTTAATTCAGATAAATCGCTTTCGATTTGTGCAGAGACTGGAATGACTTGGTTATTTTCTTTAGAAGCATACGCCAAAACATCTTGGTAATACTTGCAGTTATCTAAATCTAATAAGTCGCTTTCACCGACGTTAGCCACATAGATGATTGGCTTATCTGTTAATAAATGATAATTAACTTTGCAATAAGCAACTTGATCTTCAGTAAGCTTTGCTTTTCTTGCTGGTAAGCCTTGTTCAAGGACTTCTTTTAAAGGTTTGAGAAGATTCATTTCATAAATAGCTTCTTTATCTTTGGCAATTCTAGCTTTAGCTTCGCTCTTTTCAATACGTTTATCGACAGTATCTAAGTCCGCCATAACGAGTTCGAGATTGATAATCTCAATGTCTCTAATTGGATCAACGGATTCTTCAACGTGAACGATATCAGCATTTTCAAAACAACGGACGACTTCCACGATAGCGTCGCATTCACGAATGTTGGCTAAGAACTTGTTGCCTAAGCCTTCACCATTGGAAGCGCCTTTGACTAAACCTGCGATGTCGGTAAATTCAACTGTCGCAGGAATCTTTCTTTCAGGTTTAAAAATATTTGTTAAAAAATCTAATCTTTCATCAGGAACGTTAACAACACCTGTATTTGGATTGATGGTTGCAAATGGATAGTTCGCTGCTTCAACGTGTGAATTTGTAATTGCGTTGAATAAGGTTGACTTTCCAACATTTGGTAATCCAACAATGCCTGCTTTTAATCCCATAATAGTGTTTTCCTCTTTTAGTGCGCTACCTATTATAAGGGATAATTATCAAATTAACAAAACAAAATAAAATTTGTTTTATTGTTTAAGGGCATCAATGGGATTAATTCTATTAATTCTTCTACTCATAAAGAAGCTCGAAATAAGGGCGATAGAAAGGGCTAAAACAAACATTGGAAGAAAGGCAATTGGGTTAAAAGAAAAATGAAAATTCGTTGATAATGCATTGCCTATTTCCATATTGGCTAAGAATGAAAGCATGAATAATTCCACACTAGCAAAGGCAAAGGAAATAAAACATTGGATTAAGGAATGATAATAAAGAAACTTTCGACTCTCCTTTTTATTAACACCAATGCAACGAGCTAGAGCAATATCATTCTTTCCTTCAAGGATGTAGAGGTAGTTACAGATTGTTAATAGAAGAATAGAAATGAGTGTCGCTACAAAAGAGAAAATAATAAGAACAATTGTGATATAAAAACATACTGTATCAACACTATCATTTACATCGCAAAGAGGGTTAACAGCGTTATAGTCAGGAAAGCCCTTTTTAAATAAATTCAAACTCTCCTCAAACTTATCTGAATTCTTTAATGAAAAAGAGATTGAAGTCGTCTGTAATTCATAAGCGCTGATACCAACTTTGCATTGATAAAATAACGATGTCCAATTCCTCTCGTGATAGATACAGTTCTTTTTTGAATTAATAAAACCAGTGACTACGAGCGGCACGACTACATAGTCACTGATCACCCCTCCATTATTAGTTAAAGCTTCTCTTCTTGCGGTTGTGATATAGATGGTTTCATTAATATCTTCAATACCGCATTGTTCCGCAAAAGCTGTTGAAACAACTATTTCGTTTAAAGTCTCTGGTTTATCGCCTTTTTGCAGTGTTTTTTCATCAATTACCTCAAATCTAACCCCGTTTTGCAAACTTTTTGCGTAATTTCCACTTAAAACGCCTTCGGGGAGACTTTCCTCAAAATAGCCGTCTTTATTCTTGGATGTAAACTTGTCTACAATTCCATATATTTGATCCTCATCTTTTGAGAAATACATCGTTTTAGAAAAACCCATCATCAGTGATTCTGGATAAATAAGAAAACCCGAACTATTACCATATATTGGCGTCATTAGATTGCCATCATTCTTCATGAAGTAATCGACATGCCAGTTAGGAATATGGGCCACTGTATTTGTAAAGACATGGATGCGGTCACGTTCATCAATACTCTTTTCGTAATAAAGCCACGGATAAAACATTTCATCCGCAATTTCAAATAGATATTTATCCATTTCTTTTTCATTTAATAATAGGTTAAGTAACTTGTCTCGATTTTCATGAGCTTTTAGATAATATATTTTCTTCATTGCCCAAGGCTCGTTGTCCTTAATTGATAAGGCATCATTTACGGGAAATCTCATCATTTCTTCAAACATATATTCATTCCATAAATGATTGCTGTGATATATCTTCAAACTATTTTCTAATGTAAAACCTTTAATGGTTAATAACTGTTGATCATCATAATTCCAATCGTAATTTACTAGATCAAAATAGACATCAAGAGTGTTGCTTAGTAAGTAGTTACTTAAGGAATTGATATTCCTGTCTATTTGTAATTCAAAACACAAATCTCTAAGAGCAACGTAATCAAGAGCAACTATTATCTCATCATCCTCTAGTTTCTGAATATCCTTTGGATATACTTTTGTATTTATATCTTCTATCCATTCAAATTCATTTATGTGGCGAGCACTGAAGCCTGGAATCACACTTCTGCGATAGCCTTTTACAAACGCTAGTTCGTTTCTATCATTAAAGAACTTTTCAAAGTTGCAATAGTAGGTAACACCTATATCATCTATATATTCAGAATAAGTTTCTTTAATATCATTCACTTCGTAATAGTTAGCAGCGTATTGTCCTTGTATAGAACTATTCTTATCTTTAAGGCTAACAATTATGGAATTCTCATCCACTACTTCGCGATATGCTTGCTTGATGTTATCTGCAATCGTGGATGATAAAGCAAAAGCTAACCCCACACCAATGAGTCCTAATGAAGTCATTGTGTAGCAAAGTCCTGTCCTTAGTTTCTTTTGCTTCATCGTGTGGAAGGTATGCCTAATTAAAAAGTCATCTGGAATTTTGGCTTTATCTTTAGAAGCGCCATTATTTAAAACAGATAGATTGGTTTGATTCTCCGTTTCATACCTTTGTTCGGTGATATTTGTTATTTCACCATTATCCATTTCGATAATCACATCAGCATATTTTCTAGTAAGACTTTGGTCATGGGAAACCATAATGACGATTGAACGTTTTGATATCCTTTTTAAGATATCCATGATTTCAGTACCAGTCTTTTCATCTAAAGCGCCTGTTGGCTCGTCACATAAAAGCACTGTTGGATCATTAATTAAAGAACGGGCAATAGCCACTCTTTGTTTTTCCCCGCCACTTAGTTTGTTAACAATTTGTTTTTCTTTTTCAGGAAGGCCAACTAGGGCTAATAGGTCACGGCATTTCCTAATCTTTTGCGACTTAGAAATTGAATATAAAGTTTCTAGTGGAAACAGTAAATTAGCCAACACGGTCTCTGTTTCGAATAGTTTAAAGTCCTGAAATACAAAGCCATACGTGGTCAATCTTAAGTGACTTAAGTCATCATCATTTAATGTTTCAATATTTTGACGATTAACTTGTATTGAACCTGAAAAATCGGTTAATCCTGCAATGCAGTTTAATAATGTAGTCTTACCAGAACCAGATGGACCATAGATAACGTAGATTCCTTTATTATTAAAATCAAAAGATATATTCTTTAAGACTTTTCTAGAGTCATAGCTCTTAGATAAATTATTAATTCTAATCATTAGCGTTTAGTTCCTCCTTTAAACTAATCTTCTTTGAAAAAGAAATTGGAAGATAAGTGGCTAGTAAACAAATAAGAAAAGCTGCTATTGTAATCAAAAGAGGAAATAGAAACGGTTTACCATGAAATGATGTCATGGGAATATCTATGATATTGATAAGTGAAGTAAACCTTTCTATTAAGAGATTAAGAGGCTTCTGACTAACTAGCGCAATGATAAAGGAAAGGATTATTCCTATAGCCCCGATTAAACAGTTTTCAAAGACATATAAAGATGAAATATCTTCACGCTTAGCGCCTATACAAAGTAGTATTGCTGAATCTTTGATATCTTCGGCATAAGAGGCAAATGAAACAATGCCGATAATCATTGCGGTACCAATAAGGGCAATAGCGAGGAATACTTCCATGCCAACACTTGCAGCGTCCACCAAGGAGAATAATGTCTCTTCCACCGTAATAGCGTTACTATTGAGGCTAAAGCCATCTCCTAATGTCTTCTTCATCTCTTTTAATTGAGACACATCTCCACTATTTTTAAGAAAAACACGATGTGAGTAATTAGAGATATATTCTTTATCAGAAGCAAATATTACTCTATCTTTCCAACTAGTTTCGCCTAAATATTCAGATAGATTATTCAAAAGCGTTTCTTCCATGTATTTGTCTAGAGCTTTATATGAATAATAAATCTTTGGGGTATTAAGGAATGATAGTTCTTTAACAACACCAACGACTTCCACTAAACGATCATAAACAAAGTAGTCAGTAATATAAGGCCTTTCGATGCTATCTGTGTAATAAGTAAATGTCCCACTATCTTTTAAACGAATATAAGTATTTAATGGGTCACTTTCAGTTTCTTTTTTCAAATATTCATAAGCGGTTTGATTTATAACCACCATATTCAATGTATCGATAACGGGTAATTTACCTTTATATAGGAGGCTTTTTTCTATTGAACTATCACAAAAAGAGTAGACAGGTGTATATGTTAAGCCCTGTATTTCCTTTTCGTTGATATATGTATCTAAAGCGGGTGTCACTAACGAATCATATGAATAACAGAAATGTAAAAAGTCGTATTCGCTCTTTAATTCTTCTATCTCATTTTCATCTGCTCTTAACGTTTGAATTAAAGTGATTGGCGATTCATCACTTTCAATTCTATTTTCTTTGCTAATAGAAGCCACTCCATAATCAAACTGTTTTTCCGCTGATTTCATAATGGATGCATGTGCACCATTACTAAAGCCAAATATCAACATGCTGGCGGCAGCCCCTATTGTGACTGCTAGTATTGAGAATAGATTTCTCTTAAATCTTTTAACAAAGTTATTAGCGATAATTTTGCTGTACCAATTTGGGTTACTCTTTGTCTCTTTTTCTATTTCTAAATTGTGTTTACCATTTACTAGTTTTATTTTTTCATCTTGGATAATTCTTCCATCTTTCATATGGATAATACGGTCACTATATCTTCTAGCTAATTCTTCGTTATGAGTGACCATGATAACTAACGATGTTTTACTAGCCTCTTTTAAAGATTCCATTACAAGTAATGCATTATCTTTATCTAAAGCCCCTGTTGGTTCATCCGCTAAGATGACTTTAGGTTTATTAATAAAGGCACGCATAATAGCGATTCTTTCTTTTTCTCCGCCTGATAGCTTTGAACATTTTTTATCTAATAATTCCTTATTAATAGAAAATTTATCTATCAGAGATAGAACCTTATCTTTCGCGGCCTTATAACTGTCCCCGTTTAATAAGCAAGGAAGCATGATGTTATATAAGGCGGTTTGGTTTTCTAATAAGTGATAATGCTGGAAGATATAACTCATCTCCCGTTTTCTAAAGGTCACTAACTGTTTCTCTTTATATTTAGCGATGTTATCACCTCTAAAATAAACCACTCCCTCGCTTGTTTTATCTAATCCACCGATAAGATTAAGCAATGTGGACTTACCACAGCCAGATTTGCCTAAAACGCTAATTAAACCAGAATCAGGAAACGATAAAGTGATGTCTTTAAGGACATACTTCTTTTCGTTTTTGTTAATAGGATAGGCTTTTGATATTTTGTTAAGTTCGATTAATGGCATAAAAAAATCCCTCTATTAATTAAATAGGGGGAATTTTCTGATTTTGTCCGATAAAACTTTAATTAATGATCAAGTTTTTGATCGTATGGTACATCTTCCATCTTCACAGCGGCTGGAACTTTTGGTAAGCCAGGCATTGTCATGATCGCACCAGTTAATGGAACTATGAAGTTTGCACCAGCGGATAATCTTACTTCACGAATGGTGACTGTGAAGCCTTTTGGAGCGCCTAACACTTTTGGATCATCGGTTAATGATTGAGGTGTTTTAGCAATACAGATTGGAGTCTTATCAAATCCTAATTTGGTAAAGTCTTCAATTTGCTTATCAGCGACTTCAGTATAAACAACTTCACCCGCACCATAGATTTCTTTACAGATTGTTTCAATCTTGGTTTTGATTGGAAGATTGGCGTCATATAAAGGATGATAATGTGATTCTTTGGTGTTAAGGATATTCATTACTTTCTTTGCGAGTTCCGCACCACCTTTACCACCATCGGCGAAGGCTGAGCAGTAAGCGTGTTCATAGCCATTTTCTTCACACCATTTGCTTAACCAAGCTGTTTCAGCTTCGGTATCACTAGCGAAGTGGTTGATACAGACAACGGCTGGAACGCCATATTTTTCAACGTTTTCAATGTGTTTCTTTAAGTTGCAAACGCCATTTTTAAGAGCTTCAACGTTTTCATTAGCAAGTTCTTCGAATGGTTGACCACCATGCATCTTAAGAGCACGGATTGTGGCGACAACAACAACTGCATCTGGTTTTAAACCAGCGACACGACATTTGATGTCTAAGAATTTTTCAGCACCTAAGTCCGCGCCGAAGCCAGCCTCTGTGACTACGACTGGGGCTAACTTAAGAGCCATCTTTGTGGCGATGATTGAGTTACAACCATGAGCAATATTAGCGAAAGGTCCACCATGGATAATGGCTGGGTTACCTTCTAATGTTTGAACGAGGTTTGGATTTAAGGCAGTAATCATGAGTTTCATGATAGCGTGGCTAATTCTTAAATCTCTTAAGAAGACTGGCTTATCATCGAATGAGTAAGCAACGATGATATTGTTGATTCTCGCCATGAAGTCATCAACATCCTTTGCCAAGCAAAGAATAGCCATCATTTCAGAAGCAACGGTAATAACGAATTCTTCTTGTCTTGGAGCAACTTTGGTTTCTCCTTCGGAGACGGTCACTCTTCTAAGAGCGCGGTCATTCATATCAAGCGCTCTCTTCCAGAGAATTCTTTCTGGGTTAATGTTTAATGGGTTACCTTGGAAAATAGAGTTATCGATACAAGCAGCAATTAAGTTAATAGAACTTGTTAAGGCGTGCATATCACCTGTGAAGTGTAAGTTGATATCTTCACTTGGAACAACAAGGGCTTTACCACCACCGGTAGCGCCACCTTTGATACCAAAGACTGGGCCAAGAGATGGTTCTCTTAAACACACTAATGAAGGAACACCAATGTAATTTAAGCCATCGTGTAAACCGATAGATGTTGTGGTTTTACCTTCACCAGCTTTAGTTGGGGTAATCGCAGTAACTAAAACTAATTTACCGTTTGGACGATCTTTTAATTCATCCATAATCTTGATGTTGATTTTGGCCTTATCATAACCAAAAGGAATGATGTACTTTTCATCAACATTAATTCTTTTTGCTATATCGAAAATATTTGCCATGATACGCTAACTCCTTTTATTCGTTTGATATTATTATCCTATTCAAAATATATTTTGCAATAGTTAATCCTGCACTGGATGGAACCATCATTGTGGAATACAACTTTTCTTGGTTCTTTTGTGGTAACTCTTCTGAGATAACTACCATTACATCTCTGATGTCAATTTCGTTATGTTTAACTAAATATCTAATCTTCTTAGCTAATGGATCATTACTTGTTTGATTTAATTTCATAACACGTACTTGTTCAGGATTAAATCTATTAGCCATGCCTAAAGACATGATTGTTTGAATATTGTTTTCTTTGCATTTTTGTAAGATGTATAATTTTCCTTTTACATCATCAATAGCATCGACCACAAAGTCTAACTTTTGATCGAAGTCAAATTCTTGGGCTTTACCTTTGAAAACTTTGACATCGACATCTGGATTAATTGCTAATAGTCTTTCTCTAGCGGCCTCTACTTTATCTCTTCCAATATCTTTACTGGTATAAAGAATCTGGCGATTTAAATTAGAAGCATCAACTTTATCAAAGTCGATGATGATGAAATGTTGGAAGCCGGTTCTGGCTAAAGCTTCTAAGGCTGTGCCACCTACACCACCAAGACCAAAAACGGCGATGACTTTATCTTGGAGCTTGTTAAAGTTATCTTCTCCCAGTAATCCGATAGAACGAGCAAAAATATCTTTATTCATTTGTGGCCTCTTTTAAGAGTTCTTCTCTAGTGGCAAATTCTTTACAAGATAATTGGTGCTTAAAGAATGTGACTTGTCTTTTAGCGTAGTTTCTTGTTCTCTTTTTGATGAGTTCTTTGCATTCTTCTAAGGTACATTTACCTTCTAAATAATCAATTACTTCTTTATAGCCAATTGCCGCTTTTGCGGTTAATGATAAGTCATACTTCTTGAGTAAACCTTTAACTTCATCTAATAAGCCGTTATCAAACATTTGGTCGACACGGGCATTAATATTCTCATAAAGTTGTTCCCTATTTGGATTGATAAAATAGAATCTCACATCTTCATCTTTGAAGAATAATGCGTGTTCTTGTTTATCAATATTTTCTGACTTATTTGTGGCGTGAGTCCTAGCGATTTGAAGCGCTCTAATGACTCTCTTACGGTTATTCATGTGAATAGTTTCTGTCGCTTTCATATCGACTTTCTTTAAGAGTTCATAAAGCTCTTCGTTGGATAGCTCTTCTAAATCAGAAACATCCGCTTCTTCTTCGTCTTCAAAGACGTAATCATAAAGAGCGGCTCTAATATATAAGCCAGTACCACCACAGACGATGATGGTTGGATATTTCTTTTTAAGTTCTAAATAAGTCTTTCTAAAGTCTTCTTGATATTCTTTAACGGAATATGTTTCGTTAGGATAAACAATATCTAGAAGATAATGTTTCTTATAATCTTCACTATCTCTTTCTACCTTAGCGGTACCAATATCCATTTCTTTATAAATTTGAAAAGCATCTCCATTGATAATTGGAGCGGAATACTTCTTTGATAATGTTAAAGCTAGGGATGTTTTACCTGATCCTGTAGGACCGACTATGACTATAAGCATGTAGTTATTATAACAAAAAATGCGATTTTATTCGCATTTATTTGATTATTGATTGGATTGTTTTAAGCAATCCGTATAAAGCGTCTTTACTCGCTTGATAATTCACTACTATTGGATGATTGTCATAAAGGGCTTGTAAGTTATTGGCCTCGTTTAATTTTCCTTTAGCTCTTAGATTAGCGATATTGTGCTTTAATTCAATCACGTCTTCGCTATTTTCATATAATTCCTTATATTTGAGATACTCCTTCATTTCTGGAGTTTCATCTAGCGCAGCCTTTAATTCTTTAGCCTTTTCAATGACCTTATCCATTAACAATTTCTCCCATCATGGAATAGGTATGAGATTCATTGATTTTCACTTTGACGATTTTACCAATCATGGATTCATCGCCTTTGAAGTGAACAAGTTTATTTTCTTCTGTATAACCAGAATACATATCTTTATCAGTCTTACTAACGCCATCAACGAGAACATCATATGTTTTACCCACCATTGTTTTACTATGGGCTTCAATGTGTTTCTCTAAGTGTTTGACTAATTCCATGAATCTCACAGACTTTGTTTCTTTAGAAACATTATCTTCAATTTTCGCCGCTGGTGTACCTTTTCTTGGTGAATAGATAAAGGTAAATGCCGCTTCGTATTTGATTTCATCAACAATGGTTAATGTGTCGTTGAATTCTTCATCTGTTTCATTTGGGAAACCCACAATGATATCAGTGGATAACGCTAAACCTGGAATCTTTTCTCTCATCTCTTTAACTAAAGCGAGATAAGTTTCTCTTGTATATCTTCTACCCATCGCTCTTAAAACACGGTCATTACCGGATTGAACTGGGAGATGGATAAACTTCATGATATTTGGGTATTTTGCGATCACATCTATCATCTTTGAGGAGAAATCCCATGGGTGAGATGTTGTAAATCTAAGTCTAGGAACACCTAATTTAGCCACTGCTTCCATTAAGTCAGCGAAGTCTTTTCCTTCGTCTAAATCTTTGCCATACGCATTAACGTTTTGGCCTAATAAGGTAATTTCTTGATAACCATTTTCGATTAATTGTTCGCATTCCTTTAAGACATCAGTGAAGTGTCTACTTCTTTCTTTACCTCTGGTATATGGAACGATACAGTAGGTGCAGAATTTATCACAGCCATACATGACATTAACATAAGCCTTATAGCTGTTGTTTCTACAAGCTGGAGTAATCTCAATAACTTCACCTGGTTTACTTTCAATAGCGACCACTCTTTCTTTAGAGGTTCTGACATCATAAACAAGAGAATATAATTGAGCGATTTCATGAGTACCAAAGTAAAGATTTACTTCAGTAAATGTTTCCATGAGTTTCTTTAAGATTTCTGGTTGTTCCACCATACAGCCACAGATGGCCAAGACTAAATCTTTATTCTTTTTTCTAAGGTGCTTTAAATTACCGATTTCGCCGTATACTTTATCTTCAGCGTTTTCTCTTACTGCGCATGTATTAATAATGATTAAAGAAGCTTCTTCTGGTTTATCGGTTTGTTTATAACCAACATCCTCTAATAAGCCACGCATTGTTTCTTCATCACGGACATTAGCCTGACAGCCATAAGTATGGATATAATACTTTTCACCTTTGACCAATGCTTCCAATTGATCTTTTTTATCAAATGTCGCTGGCATGAAAACAGTCGCACTCTTTTTACGAGAGGCGGCTTTAAGCATATCTGGAGTGTTAATAATTTTTGTCTTCATATATGTTACTTTTCTAAATAATAAATTGGAAAGATTTGATTAGCAAGTCCAGTGATATCATCGATATCAAGAACAACCGCGGAGAAAACTCCACGACCTTCATCTGGAGTTTGGAATTTGCTTTGTTTACCGTAGATTATTTTTTCTACAACAGTTTCCTTAGTGCAACCAAGAACACCATCCGCAAAACCGGTCATACCGACATCACTAATGAAGGCGGTACCATTAGGTAAAACATGAGCGTCGTTAGTTTGAACGTGGGTATGCGTGCCCAATACAGCGGATACTTTACCGTCCAACGCGAACGCTAAAGATTGCTTTTCGCCTGTGGCTTCAGCATGGAAATCGATGATATGAATTGTTGCAGGCTCTTCCTCGGCTAATAAGTTGAGGATGGAATAATAAGGAGCATTAACTTCTTCGTTCATAAAGGCGCTTCCTAAGATGTTTGTGACTCTTACTGAAACACCATTAACTTCAAAGACAACACTACCTTCACCTGGGAATTCTTTTAAAAGATTGTATGGTCTTACTAAACGATCAACTTGGTTGATGTAGCGGAGAATATCGCTTTTACTCATATAGTGGTTACCAAGAGTAATAGCGTCCACGCCAGCATCAACAAGTTCAAAGTATTGATTTCTGGTTAAGCCTTTACCATGCGAAGCATTCTCGCCATTGGCAATAACAAAATCAATATCGTATTTTTCTACGTAATGAGGAATTCTTTCCTTAAGCATGCGGCGGCCTACACGGCCGACCACATCTCCGATAAATAGTATTTTCAAATTGCTATCTTTCTATGAAATAGGGCTACTATTTCGCGGTTTCTATCGCACGATATTCACGGATGACAGAAACTTTAATTTGACCTGGATAAGTCATTTCGTTTTCGATACGTTCTTTGATGTCTCTGGCTAATTTAAATGCACCAACATCATCGATTTTTTCTGGAATAACCATGACACGTAATTCACGGCCAGATTGCATCGCATATGATTGATAAACACCATCGTATGACTTACAGATTTCTTCTAATTGTTCAATACGTTTGATGTAATTTTCTAAGATTTCACTTCTAGCACCTGGTCTAGCAGCGCTTAATGTATCAGCGGCTTGGACTAAGTTAGCAATGATGTATTTAGCAGGAACATCGCCATGGTGAGATTCAATAGAGTTAATGACAACATCGCCTTCACCATATTTCTTGGCTAAACGCGCACCGATTTCAACGTGGCTACCTTCCATTTCAAAGTCAGCGGCTTTACCGACATCGTGTAATAAGCCTGCTCTCTTAGCTAAGTTTTGATCTAAGCCAAGTTCTGCGGCCATGATGCCACATAAGTAAGCGACTTCAACGGAGTGGTCTAAAGCGTTTTGACCATAAGAGGTACGGTATTTTAAACGACCGACATAGTCGAGTAATTCTTTATTGATTCTTGGTAAACCAAGTTTGAAGGCGACTTCTTGACCCGCTTTATGGATGCTTTCATCGACTTCTTTCTTTGTCTTTTCAACGATTTCTTCAATTCTACCTGGTTGAATACGACCGTCTTTGATTAAGGCTTCAAGAGATAATCTAGCAATTTCTCTTCTAATAGGATTGAAGCAACTAACGGTAATAACTTCTGGAGTATCATCAATGATTAAGTCAACACCGAGGAGTTGCTCTAAGGAACGGATGTTACGACCTTCACGACCAATGATACGGCCTTTCATTTCATCACTTGGTAAAGCGACAACAGAGACTGTTCTTTCGTTTGTGACGTCTTGAGCGTATCTTGTGAGGGCTAAGCCTAATAATTCTTTAGCCTTTTCATCACATTCTTCTTTCGCTTCTTCTTCTTTTTGCTTAATGAAGGCAGCGATTTCTTTACTGACTTTACTTTCTACACGATTGAATAATTCATCACGTGCTTCTTGTGTAGACATTTGAGCGACCTTTTCAAGTTCGACGATAATGCTATCAATCTTTTCTTGAAGAGCGGCATCTTTCTTGTCTAGTTCTTTTAATCGTCTGTTTAATGTTTCGTTCTTTTCGTCTAAAGCATTTTCTTTAGAAAGAAGAGCGGCATCACGACGATCAATGTTTTGTTCTCTTTGGTTAAGAGATCTTTCTTGGTTTTGTAATTCTTGTTTTCTTTCGTGAATTTCTTTGTTTGCTTCTTGTTTCATTTCATTGACAGCTTGTTTACCGTCAATTTGAGCATTCTTGGTAATGTGTTCGGCTTTGATTTCAGCATCGCGGATAATTTTCTTAGCATTGTTCTTAACAATATTGTTTCTAACAAATGGGATTAAGAAAGCAACCGCTGCGCCTGCGGCCAAGCAAAGAACACCGATTAGAATGCCCACCCAAATTGGCATTTGCATAATAATTGTTTCCCTTTCTATAACGTAAAATAGTTAGTCTATAAATAGACTTTACCTAAAATGTTTCCCCATTATAAGGATAGGAATAAGCATTTTTTATAACTAACAGGTAAAACCTGATAACAAAGTTCTCAGATGAGAATATATAGGTAAGTATCTTTCGAGGATACAAAATTATTATAGTATCGCAAATAAATAATGTCATTATTTTTTGTGAAACTTGTAGGGTATAATTTTCGCGGTATAAAAAGAAAAGCCCATAAGGGCTTTCTTATTTAGTTTTAAGTTTGATTACTTGTCTTCGACAACGCCGGTTTTGATCTTTTCTAAAAGTTCATTGGCGACGTCTTCATTGTCTTTTAAGTAAGCTTTCGCAGCATCACGGCCTTGGGCAATCTTACTACCGTTATATTCGAACCATGAACCACTCTTCTTGATGAGACCTAATTCGACAGCGCGATCGAGAATTTCGCCTTCTTTAGAGATGCCTTGACCATAGATGATATCGATTTCACATTGCTTGAATGGTGGGGAAACTTTGTTTTTCACAATTTTCACACGGCATGTGTTACCGATGATATCTGCACCTTGTTTAATTGCTTCTGTACGACGAATATCAATACGAACGGAAGCATAGAATTTTAATGCACGGCCACCACTTGTTGTTTCTGGATTACCGTACATCACACCAACTTTTTCACGTAATTGGTTGATGAAGATAACTGCGCATTCTTTCTTGTTAAGGATACCCGCAATTTTACGCATTGCTTTACTCATTAAGCGGGCTTGTAAACCAACTGAGCTATCGCCCATTTCACCATCTAATTCTGCTTGTGGGACTAAAGCCGCAACACTATCAACAACGATTAAGCTGATACTGCCAGAATCAGCAAGCATTTCGACGATTTCTAATGCTTGTTCACCGTTGTCTGGTTGGGAAAGAATCAATTCATTAATATCAACACCCAAATTCTTTGCATAGAGTGGATCGATAGCGTGTTCAGCATCGATGAATGCGGCACGGCCACCATTCTTTTGACATTCGGCAATCGCATGTAACGCCAATGTGGTTTTACCACTACTTTCAGGTCCGAAGATTTCAATAATTCTACCTTTTGGATAACCGCCAACACCAATCGCTTCATCGATTAATAATGAACCGGATGGAATGGCATCAACATCAACGGTTTCTCTATCGCCTAAACGCATGACAGCGCCCTTGCCATAGAGCTTTTCAATTTGCTTCAACGTTTCGTCTAACGCGTCGCCTCTTAAGTTTTCTTTTTCTTTTGCCATATAAGGAACTCCTTCTATTAAATAAATAGGTGTGATTTTTCGATTTTGTCCGATACTTTTTATTATTTTTTTATGTTTTCTTCCAGTAGCGCTAGCGCTAAAGAAATTGCATCTTCTTGAATTTTATTTCTATTTCCCTCTAATTGGTAGCCAAACGCTTCAACTTTTTCATTAGTGGCGATACCAATATAGATTTCACCAACCGGCTTACCTTCCATTGCGTCAGGTCCAGCATTACCGGTAAAGGAAACACAAATATCAACATTAAGTTTTTCTCTTCCAAACTTTGCCATTTGATAGGCGATTTCATCAGAGACTACTCCATACTTATCAACATCATCTTGAGAAATACCAAGTAAACGCACTTTCTCTTCGGTAGCGTATGTCACAAGTGCGCCTTTATAAAATTTAGAGGCACCTGGGACGGCGGTAATTTCGCGAGCGAATAATCCGCCTGTAAAAGATTCAACAGAACCCAGAGTAAGTCCTTTTTGACGAAATAGGGTGTTGATATCTTGTACAGTAGTCATCTTACTTTTCTTCCTTGAAGACGTGTCTATTTTGTACGACGTAGATGACACCAGAAACCACAGAAGCAATTGTCGCTAAATAGACGATAAAGTCAGCGATATGTAAACCTTGTGGCCAACTAGCATCAAAATATCTAAATGGGAAACCATTGAGCAAGACTGCTCCAATAGCCACCATTTCTAAAACTGTTTTAAGTTTGCCGAAGATATTAGCAGCAATGACTTTGCCCCTACTTGCGGCGATGAATCTTAAGGCGTCCACGACAATGTCGCGGGCAACTAATAATAAAGCGCACCACATATTGAAGCTAATAACATTTTCAGCATTAGGAATGTATCTAGCAAAAATACTTGGGGCGATTAAGAAAATAACTAATGAATTGATAAGGAGTTTATCTGCAACTGGATCAAGGAATTTACCTAAGTCAGTCACTTGATTGTTCTTTCTTGCTAAGTAGCCATCTAGGTGGTCTGTATAGCAAGCTAAGACGAAGAAAACAAAGAGAATTAAGAACACTAAATTGATACCCGTGTTGCCTAATTCAATAGTTTGCCAGCCTGGGATAACGCTTAAAACAAAAAGCGTAATAATCATTAATACAATTGCAACGATTCTAGCGAATGTGATCTTTGTTGGTAAATTCATTGTTTCTCCTTAGTGAGTATCCGGTCCTATAAGCCATGTTCTGTTTTGACAATCATTTATCTAGGCATTGCCTACAAGGTTTAATTCGGTTCTCTCTCCTTGTCTCCCCTACCAAATTTGGGTTTCTCGCTTGTGGGGTTTACCGCGTTCCACTTTATTGTTTCCAATAAACTACGTCACTGTGGCACTTTCAGGGAATAGGCCATGGTTACCTTTAGGCTTCTTCCCGCCGTTACGTACTCCTACGTACCTAGCGTTATTTTTTCCGCTAGCGCAATCACTACGAGCATCACAGCTCGTGCGAGCATGGACTTTCCTCTACAATAGCAGCGATTGTCCAGACCGGAATTTTAATTTACTTGATGGTGTCAGGATTGTATCCATGGGCCCAGAGGAATTTCTCTAAGGCATTGATTTTCCTGACTAATTCGATATTGTCAGTTGTGACATTATCGCTGGATTTAATATTGGTGAAGCGTGCTTTATATCTTTCTAGTTCGACTTCAATCTTTCTCTTTTCACTCTCTAAGAGTTTGTTCTTATTGGTTAATGATTCATATTCCTTAGCGGGAATAATCACATTCGCCTCAACAAGTTTATAGTCTTGAATAATCATATCGAGGAACTTATCAACTTCTTCGGCATCATAAGCATTTGTGTTTATGATTGGGAAAGTGTGATCCAAGATAGTTTTAGAGTTAAGAAAAAGCTTTACTGCCATATTTGCTCCATTTCTTATATAATATAAGAGAAAAAAGCATAATTCAATCTTTTTTCTTTTGAAAAAAGAGAAATTAATGGTATACTATCAAAAGATTTTATGAAGAAATTTGAAAGATTATTAAAAGGTCATAAATCACTAGTCTTCCTAGACTTCGA
>JBGUMU010000075.1:0-6527 GCA_045116995.1 Bacilli bacterium | reverse complement strand
TAAAGGTCCACGTAAGACCATTGCTAACAAGAAGATGGCGCCACAAGGTTAATGAAAGGAGTATAGAATTATGGCTAAAACAACAATCCGTAAAAAGAAAGTCAAACGTTCATTCACACGTGGTGTTGCCCACATTCACGCTACTTTCAATAACACAATCGTTACAATCTGTGACGAACAAGGTAATGCCTTAGCTTGGAGCTCCGCTGGTGCCAATGGTTTCAAAGGCGCTAAGAAATCCACTCCATTCGCCGCTATGCAAGCTGCTGAAGCTGCTGGTAAAGCTGCTTATGAACAAGGCATCCGTCAAGTCGACGTTGATGTCAAAGGCCCAGGCCCAGGCCGTGAAGGTGCAATCCGTTCCCTCGCTGTTGCCGGCTTACAAGTCTTAAGTATCGTTGATACAACCCCCATCCCACACAATGGTTGCCGCCCACCAAAGAAACCAAGAGGCTAATAACTTTAGGAGGTTATCAATCTTATGAAAATCGCAAACCCATTTGAAAGATTTGGTATTACTCAAGCCGACTACGATGGTAATGAAAACTATGGTCGCTTTGTAATCGAACCATTAGAAAGAGGCTTTGGTCTCACATTAGGCAACGCCTTACGTAGAGTCTTATTATCCTCTTTACCAGGTGCTTCTGTTTACGCTGTGGAAGTTGAAGGTGCTCGTCACGAATTCACCGCTCTTCCAGGTGTTGAAGAAGACGTTACAACCATCGTCTTAAATTTAAAAGACTTAGTCTTACGTATTGATAGCGAAGATGCTTCTAATAAGAGATTAGAAATCAACGTTCAAGGTCCAGCCGTTGTCAAAGCAAGCGATATCGTTTGCCCAGCCGGTGTGGAAGTTGTCAATCCAGACTTAGTCATCGCTAATGTGACAGAAAGTGGTTCCTTACACATGGTTCTCCATGCGCGTAATGGCCGTGGTTATGTCACAGGTGAACAAAACAAGATCCTTCACCCAAGTCTACAATTAGGTACTATCTGCACAGACAGTAACTATTCCCCAGTGAAGAAAGCCAATTATATCGTTGATGGCACTCGTGTTGGTCACGATTCCCGTTTCGACGCTTTAACAATCGAAGTTTGGACCAATGGTTCCATGCTCCCACAAGAAGCGCTCGCAATGGCGGCTAAAATCTTAGTTGACCACTTCAGCAAATTCCTCGATGTCGCCGAAATCGCTCGCGATATCAACATCGAAAAGGATGTCGTCCAAGTGGAAGAAAACAAATATGAGAACTTCATTATTGAAGAACTCGACTTATCTGTCCGTTCTTATAACTGCTTAAAGAGAGCTGGCGTTGCCACTGTCTTAGAACTCACAGAAAAAACCGAAGAAGAAATGATGAAAGTCAAAAACCTTGGTAAGAAATCTCTTAAAGAAATTAAAGAGAAACTCGCGGCTTATGGCTTATCATTCAAAGATTTTGAATAAGGAGGCCATACAACATGCCAGCACAAGGTAGAAAAAATGTTCATGGTAAAACCGGCGTTAGATTCAAAGCCGCTTATACCAAGAGCAAATATGAAAATATGCTCCGCAATGTCGTCACTGACTTAATCATCCGTGGTTCTGTCAAAGTGACCGCTGCGACTGCTAAAGACGTTATCAAAGAAGCTGACCGTTTAGTGACATTAACCAAGAAAGAAGATGTCATGAACGCCAAACGTCAAGCTGCCGCTTTCGTCCGTAACATCGTTGCTGATGAAAAAACCGGTGCTAACGCTTTAGATAAATTATTTGCCGAAATCGGTCCAAAGATGAAGGATCGCAATGGTGGTTACACAAAACAATATAAGTTAGAAAACCGCCGTGGTGATAACGCACCTGTCGTCTTAGTGACCTGGGTTGACTAATACTCAACATATTTAGATTCAAGGGATGTCCAATATGGGCGTCCCTTTTTTGTTACACAATGAAAGATATGCCTATATGGATACGTGGCTTATATAATAAGTTTGTGGTATGGTATTATAGTTCAAAGGAAATTAACTATGAAAAGAATTGGTATATTAGGCGCTGGTACATGGGGTACAGCATTAGCAAATCTTCTCGCCAGTAGTGGTCATGAAGTGATGCTTTGGTCTCGCTTCCCAGAAGAAGTGAACACCATTATGAAAACCCATAAGCATAAAAACTTACCAGGCGTTGAAATTAATAATAAAATCTTATATTCCTGCTCTGTAGAAGAAGCCGTGGAAGGAAAAGACGTCATCGTGATGGCCGTACCATCCATTTATGTGCGCGAAACGACCGCGCTAGCGAAGAAATACTTCCAACCTAACCAAATTATCGTCACCGTCGCTAAAGGCGTGGAAAAAGGCACTTTAATGACCACTAGTGAGATTATCCATGATGTTTTAAAGGAGAAAGATCTTCCAGTCGTCGCATTAAGTGGTCCTACACACGCTGAAGAAGTTGCTATTGGCTTACCAACATTAATCGTTTCTGCTTGTGAAAGATTACAATACGCTGAAGAAATTCAAAACATCTTCTATTCCTCTTCTTTAAGAGTTTATACAAACCAAGACATCGTCGGTGTTGAATTATGTGGTGCGCTTAAAAATATCATCGCTTTAGCCGCCGGTATGAGTGATGGTTTAGGTTTTGGTGATAACGCAAAAGCCGCCCTCATTACAAGAGGTCTTAGAGAAATCACTAAAATCGGTTTAGCAATGGGTGCCAATGTTAATACATTCTCTGGCTTAACCGGTATTGGCGATATCGTTGTTACCGCAACATCAGTTCACTCCAGAAACCATAAAGCGGGCTTCTTATTAGGCCAAGGCTATTCCTTAGAGGAAACATTAGAAAAAGTCGGTATGGTCGTTGAAGGTCTTAACTCATTAGACGCCGCTTTAGAACTTGAAAAGAAATACGATTTACAATTACCTATCATAGATACAGTTGCAGCAATTATCGCTGGTAAGACCAAAGTTAAAGACGCTGTGACAAAACTCTTCGCTCGTAAAAAGCAAAACGAAATCGCTTATCTATAGAAATAATTACACTGGCTTAAACAGTTTGTGTTGACTAAGCCAGTGTTTTTATATATTTTGGTGGTGATGTTTTTTGTGAAATCTTATGAGCAAAATTAAAAGGATTATTTTTATCAGTTTGCTTTCATTAGTAGCAATTGTTGCTGGTTGTTTTGCTTATGCTTTCATAAGCTATGCAGCAACATATTCGCCGATGTACTCTTTTGTAACGCTAGAAACCGCAATCATTATTTCGTGCGTTTGCGTCATAACTTGTTTGGCGGCAGTTGCTCTAATACTCTTACTTATTTTTAAAAAAACAAAGTAACATTGCCTAGTTGTAATTAATAAAAAAGTTATGATAGAATCTAGCAAAGGAATAAAACTATGCTTGGAAAATTTAACTGTATTAGATCAGTCGGCGACTTAATTGGAACCACTTTTATGCTAATCGTTGCATATGCTTTAATGTTCCCATTTTTCTACATGGGTGTGTTCTTTACACAGTTTCATTCCTATTTCGCGATTGTTGTGGTGAGTGGTATCGCTCTTGAAATACTTGCTGCTTATGTTATCGCAGTAGTGCTCTTTTTTAAGACTCAACATGAGATGAAGTTGGCACAAAAGTTGCCAGATAATAAAAAAATGTTATATTATTTAGCCGACAAGAGAGATTACTAAATATGAAAAAATCTAAAGCATCTATCGTGTTTTCTGTTGTTGAAGCATTGATCGCGATTGCCGCATTAGCGTTCTTTATTATGTTAATTGTTCCAGGCATTGGTATGGGCTACATCATCAGCTCATTATCTGGCCAATACGGTCAAACTATATATATCGTGTCCATTATCGCGACATTAGTAATTGCCGGCGGTATGATTGCTCTAATCATTACTTCGCGCGATGTTATTGTTAGAAAGCGCAAACGCTCAGATAAAACTACTGTTAATCAATAAGAAATAACAAGGCAGCGAGTTTAAAAACCGCTGTTTTTTATTGTGCAAACCAATGCTTTTGTTGCTACGCAACAACGTAGTATTACATACTATACTTCGGTAAAAAATTATTGAAATAGTCTGAAAATAAGATTATAAATAGATTGGTAAAAAATTACCGAACTATGAGTATGAAAGCTAAAGTTTCGTTAAAACAAATTGAAAGATATCCTGTTTATTTAAACGTTTTATTATCTTTAAGAAATAGTGGTATTAACAAAGTTAACTCTCATCTTTTAGCCGACGCTTTAGGCGTTAGTGAAGAACAAGTGAGAAAGGATTTACAAATCGTTTCTCCTAATAGTTCTAAACCAGGCTGTTCTAGAGATGTTGATACTTTGATTAATCACTTAAAAGAATATCTTGGTTACAACCAAGTCAATAAAGCTATCCTCGTTGGCGTTGGCCATTTAGGCAGCGCTCTTTTGTCATTTAAAGGCTTTGATGATTATGGCTTAGACATTGTCGCTGGTTTTGATATTGATCCATCTATCACTGGTGAATCAATCGAAGGTAAACCAATTTATTCTATTTTTAATTTAGATAATAAGATTAAGGAATTAGGTGTGGAAGTTGCGATTGTAACCACCCCTAAGGATGTCACACAAGAAATCGTAAACAAATTAATTAACAGTGGTATTAAAGCGATTTGGAACTTTGTTCCAGTTCACTTAGAACACCCTGATAATATCATTGTTGAAAACATGGATTTAGCCCGTTCTTTAGCGGTCTTCTTCCATCGCATTAATAAACAATAGGGAGGCTAATAGTTATGCCTGAAGAAAAAGTAGTGGCCCCAGAAGTTACAAAAGAAATCAATGATTTAGTGGCCAAAGGTGTTAAGGCTCTCGAAGAATTTGAGAATCTTGACCAAGAACAAATCGACTACATCGTCGCTAAGTGCTGTGTTGCCGGTTTAGACCATCATGGTAGTTTAGCCAAAGCGGCTATTGATGAAACACATCGCGGTGTCTTTGAAGACAAAGCCACAAAGAACTTATTCGCTTGCGAATACGTCCAAAACAATATGCGTTCATTAAAGACCGTTGGTGTGGTGAGTAATGATCCAGTTACTGGCATCACAAAGATTGCGGAACCAGTTGGTGTTATCTGTGGTATTACCCCAGTCACAAACCCAACAAGTACAGTTATCTTCAAATCTTTGATTTGTTTAAAGACTAGAAACCCAATTATCTTTGCGTTCCACCCAAGTGCACAACAAAGTAGTAAACAAGCTGCTGTCTTAATGAAAGAAGTCGCGGAAGCCGCTGGCGCACCAAAGAACTGTATTCAATGGATTGAACATCCAAGCATGGATGCGACACACGCTTTAATGAATCACCCAGATGTCGCCACAATCTTAGCCACAGGTGGTAACGCCATGGTTAAAGCAGCTTATAGCTGTGGTAAACCAGCGATGGGTGTTGGTGCGGGCAATGTTCCTGCTTATATGAATAAATCTTGTGACGTTGAACAAGCCGTTAATGATATCGTCTTATCTAAGTCATTTGATAACGGTATGATTTGTGCTTCTGAACAAGCGGTCATTATTGACCAAGATATTTGGGATGAAGCAGTCGCTTTATTCAAACGTTTCAAAGTCTATTTTGTTAATAAAGAAGAGAAGATTAAACTCTCCAGATATATGTTTGGCTATGCCGAAGGTGATAAGGATGCAGAGCTCGGAAAGCTCAATCCAGACATCGTTGGACAGTCCGCTTACTGGATTGCAAAACAAGCGGGATTTGATGTTCCAGAAGATACTTCTATCCTTGGTGTTTTCTGTCAACAAGTTGGTCCAAAAGAACCAATTTCTAGAGAGAAACTATCACCCGTCCTCGCTTATTTCTGTGTGAAGGATGAAAAAGAAGGTTTTGAAAAAGCCAAAGAAATGGTGGAATTTAACGGCCTTGGACATAGTGCTGCAATCCACTGCAAAGAACAAAAAATGGCGGATGATTTTGGCGAACTCGTGAAAGCCATCCGTATCATTTGGAATTCTCCATCGACATTCGGTGGTATTGGTAATGTTTATAACTCATTCCTACCATCATTGACCTTAGGTTGTGGCTCTTATGGTCACAACTCCATTGGTGGCAACATCAGTGCGGTCAACCTCTTAAATATCAAACAAGTCGGTAAAAGGAGAAACACTATGCAATGGTTCAAAGTTCCTGCGAAGATTTATTTCGAACGCAATTCCATTCAATATTTAAAAGACTGTAAAGAAATGCACAAAGTCTTTATCGTCACTGATAAATCCATGATTGAATTAGGCTTCTTAAGCAAGATTGAAGAACAACTCAATCAAAGAAGAGAAAGACCAATCATGCAAATCTGTAGTGGTGTTGAACCAGATCCAGATATTTCCAGCGTGAGAAAAGGCGCAGAAATGCTCCAATTATTTGAACCAGACACCATTATTGCGTTAGGTGGTGGTTCCGTCATGGACGCTGCTAAAGGTATGTGGTTGTTCTATGAACACCCTGAAGTTAATTTCGATGATTTAAAACAAAAATTCATGGATATTAGAAAGAGAGC
>JBGUMU010000074.1:0-2145 GCA_045116995.1 Bacilli bacterium | reverse complement strand
CAGAAATGCTTTTTCTAATAATACCGGCAATTCTTTCTTCTTTATTGGCCATAATTAATCTCTTTGTTCCACCATTTCGTAAGATTCGATGATGTCGCCTTCTTTAATATCATTAAAGTTTTCAATAAGCATACCACATTCGTAGCCGTTTTTAACTTCTTTAACGAGGTCTTTTTCTCTTTGTAAGGAGGCAAGTTTACCTTCGTAGATGACAACACCATCTCTCATAATACGGACACCACCTGTGGCCTTGATAACACCATCGACGACCATACAACCAGCAATTGTACCAAGTTTAGAAACCTTGAATAACTTTCTGATTTCGGCTTGTCCTAAGACTTTTTCCACCATGGTTGGGGCTAACATACCTTTCATCGCGGCTTGAATTTCTTCAATTAAAGCGTAGATGATACGGTGTAATCTAATTTCAACTTTTTCTTCTTGAGCCTTAGCTCTTGTTTTAGCGTCAGGTCTCACATTAAAACCATAAATAATGGCATGAGAAGCACCCGCTAAAAGGACGTCACTTTCAGTGATAGCGCCTGAACTGGCTCTCACAACGTTAATCTTAACTTGATCATTAGTGAGTTTTTCTAATGAGGCTTTAACGGCTTCTGCACTACCAGTTGATTCCGCTTTAACGATGACGTTAAGGTTTTGGACTTCACCTTCTTTAGCGAGATTGAATAAATCATCCAAAGATGCAGCGCTTGTTTTATTCCTTTCACTAGCTTCTTTTAAGAGTTTACGCTTTGTAGCGATGCTTCTAGCTTCGCTTTCTTCAGAGAACGCCATGAAACGGTCACCGGCTAATGGCACTTCACTTAAACCAATTATGGATACTGGTGTACTAGGTGTAGCAACTTGAAGAACTTTTCTAAATTCGTTAGTCATTCTTCTAGCCTTACCATATGTGGTACCAACGACAAGGTAGTCACCTTCTCTAAGGGAACCATTTTGCACTAAAAGCGTAGCTTTAGGACCTTCGTTTTTATCGAGTTTAGCTTCTAAGACAGTACCTAAGGCGTAACGATCTGGATTAGCTTTTAATTCCTTCATTTCCGCGACTAAGAGGATACTTTCTAATAAGCCATCAATATTAGTTTTCTTTTTAGCAGAGATTTCAACAGCGATAACATCACCACCGAACTCTTCACAAATAACATCGTGAGCGATGAGTTCATTCTTAACTCTTTCTGGATCAGCACCTGGCTTATCCATTTTGTTAATAGCGACGATGATTGGAACACCGGCTGCTTTAGCGTGGTCGATAGCTTCAATTGTTTGTGGCATAACACCATCATCAGCGGCAACCACTAAAACAACGATATCAGTGACACCAGCACCTCTAGCTCTCATTTGTGTGAAAGCTTCGTGTCCTGGAGTGTCAATAAAGGTAATCTTTTGACCATTGATTTCTTTCTGGTAAGCACCAATTTCTTGAGAGATACCACCGAATTCACCTTCGACAAGATTAGAGTTTCTAATCGCATCAATAAGGGTGGTTTTACCATGGTCAACGTGACCCATAATGGTCACAACTGGAGGTCTTGGTTTTAACTTACTTGGATCGTCGTTAATTTCGACGTCTTCGAAGTGTTCAGCGGCAACGATAACTTTCTTTTGGAAGTCATAGCCGAACTCTAAACAGACAAGACCAATTAGTTCATCATCAAGAATTGTGTTGATGGTGACCATCTTACCTTGCATGAAGAGGAATTTAATCACATCACCAATTGGGACATTAATGGTTTTTGCGAGTTCACCCGCACTGATAGCACCTGTATAAACGAAGACACCACCATTAACTTTTGATTTGCTACGATCGCTTTTAACTTTTGTTGAAACGTTAGTCTCACGAGCGGAGAAATTATTTTTGTTATTTTTTGCCATCAACAACACCTTCTTTCTTATAGTAATTTCAATAATTCGTCATAGATTGCTTGGCAATCACTGACTTTTAAATGTCTTTCAATCATGGCTCTTTTCTTACCAAGAAGGATTATATCCTTATCTTTAGTTAGATAGCAGCCACGACCTTGTGCTTTATAGCTGGAATCAATCTTTATTTCGTGATTAGGAGTCTTAACTACTCTAAACATCTCTTCCCGAGATAAAGCTTTTCTAGTAACGATGCAAGTTCTA
>JBGUMU010000073.1:0-6597 GCA_045116995.1 Bacilli bacterium | reverse complement strand
ATACCTCTTAAGTCACTGTAGGCTTGATAGATTTCAATTGTGGTGAATTCTGGGTTATGGGAAGCATCCATACCTTCATTACGGAATAATCTACCAATTTCATACACTCTTTCCATACCACCAACGAGCAAACGTTTGAGGTTAAGTTCTGTAGCGATTCTTAAGTAGAAATCTTTATCTAATGTATTGTGATGTGTAACGAATGGACGAGCGGAAGCACCACCTAAGATTGGGGAAAGAATTGATGTTTCAACTTCAGTGAAACCCTTACCATCGAGGAAGTGTTGGATACTACGAATGATTTGAGGTCTCATGAAAGCAACTTTTCTTGCTTCTTCGTTCATAATTAAGTCTAAGTATCTTCTTCTAGAACGTTCTTCGACGTCAGTTAAACCATGGAATTTTTCTGGTAATGGATGTAAGCATTTTGTTAAGTGGATGAACTTTTGGGCTTTAATAGTTAATTCACCAGTTCTTGTTAAGTTCATGATACCTTTGATGCCAACGATATCACCGATATCCGCCATCTTGAAAAGGTCATAGTTCTTTTTACCAAGACCATCCACTGATAAGTAAACTTGCATGTTGCCAGTTTTATCTTGGATATTCATAAAGGAAGCTTTACCCATTTTACGAATAGCTTTGATACGGCCTGCAACGGAAACTTTAAGAGCCATTTTAGCAAGGGCTTTTTCAGACTTCTTATTACATAAGGCACGAATCTCTTTAATAGAATGGGAAACTTTATAAGCTTGACCAAATGGATCGATACCTAATTCTTGGTACTTTTTAATCTTTTCTAAACGGATTAGTTCTTGGTCATTTAATTCATTAATGTTCATATTTTCAACTTTTCCTTTCAAATATCCACGCTCAAATACTATATACGAGTTTTTTGTCCTATAAAAGACAAACATTAAAATTTAATATTTTCTTTCTTGAATTCATCAAGAATCCTCACTAGCGATTGATAGTCCGTTAATGAGGTTGCAAGCACTGTTCTAAGAGTTCTTGAATTAGCGAATCCTGAGAAGAATTTTGGGGCGATACCACGATATATTCTCATGGCTGTTAATTCACCTTTTTCTTCGCACATTGATTTGGCCAACTCTAAACAGTATTCGCATTGTTCCAAGAATGATGGATTTGGTAATCTTTCACCGGTTTCGAAATATGTTTTGATTTGCTTAATGAGGAATGGATTCCCCATACCACCACGCGCCACCATCACAGCGTCCGCTCCAGTGATTTCTAAAGCATTAATCGCATCATCCAAAGTATAGATATTACCTGAGACAATAAGAGGTACTCTCATCTTGCTTCTTAGGTCTTTTAATAGGTCATAATGTGGCGTTCCCATGTAGAGTTCTTTTCTTGTTCTAGCATGGATTGCAATAGCGTCCACACCAGCGTTTTCAAGCTCCTTTATAACGTCTAAGAAGTTAACCTCATTATAGCCTAATCTAATCTTCGCGGTGACTGGCTTATCAGTAACGGCCTTCATTGCCCTAATGATATCACCACATAAACTAGGATTTAGCATCAAAGCAGAGCCCGCACCGGTCTTAGTAACCTTAGGAACAGGGCAACCCATGTTCACATCAAAGAAATCGATATCTGGGTTAAGATTAAGCGATACGGCTACAGCTTTAGCCAGGTTTTCAGGCTTAGCACCGAATAATTGGACACCGGTTAATGTTTGATCTTTTTCATAACGGACATAAGACTCAGTTTCTTTGTTTTGATAAATAAGTCCCATATCGGAAACCATCTCACTAACACAGACATCCACACCAAAAGTATTGAGGTATTTTCGATAACCTGCACTTGTGATTCCTGCCATAGGGGCAAGAACGACTTTTCCTTCGATGTTAAAATTACCTAATTTCCACATAGTAAAAGGAAGGTTTTGCCCTTCCTGAGTTAATTATTTGTTGTCAGCGTCAGTTGGTTCAACTTTGACTTCTTCAGTTTCTTGTTGAGCAACTTCTTCTGCTGGTTTTTCGTCTTCCTTAAGATGACGATGTTCCAACAAGTATTCGATTTCTTCCGCAGTGATTTGTTCACGTTCCACTAAGGTCTTAGCAAGAAGTTCAACATCTTCTCTATTTTCCTTGATGACACGTTGTGCTTCTGCGTGAGCGAAATCAATAATCTTACGAATTTCAGCGTCAATCTTTGTAGCGGTTTCTGCTGAGAAGTTCTTTTGAGTATTGGTGTAGTCTCTTCCTAAGAAGACACTACCAGTATCTCTTTCATATTGGATTGGACCTAAATCAGACATACCATATTCGCACACCATCGCACGTGCTCTGGCGGTAGCGTTTTTAATGTCAGCGTAGGCGCCTGTATCAATATCGTCACAGAAGATTTCTTCTGCGGAACGACCACCCATATCGAGAACGATATCAGCAATCAATTCACCTTTGGTTAAATTGTATCTGTCTTTATCTGGAGTAGCTAAAACCCAACCAAGAACTTGTCCACGTGGGATGATGGTAATCTTTTGGACTTTACCAGCATGTGGATATTTTAAGCCAACGATAGCATGACCACTTTCGTGGTATGCTGTTCTCCACTTTTCTTGTTCTGTTAAAGCACGAGATTTCTTAGCAGGGCCAGCAAATCTACGGTCGATAGCTTCATCAATATCTTTGATTGTTATTTCTTCTCTATTCTCACGAATCGCTAAGATAGCGGCTTCGTTCATGATATTTTCAATATCAGCACCAGAGAAACCAACAGTTCTCTTTGAAAGATTTTCAAAGTTGACTTCAGAAGCGACTTTCTTATTCTTTGCGTGAACTTTGAAGATAGCTTCTCTACCTTTCACATCAGGTAAGGAAACGGTAATCTTTCTATCAAAACGACCTGCTCTTAAAAGAGCTGGATCAAGAACGTCGTCTCTATTAGTAGCGGCGATAACGATAATACCAGAGTTATCATTAAAGCCATCCATTTCAACGAGTAATTGGTTAAGTGTTTGTTCACGTTCGTCGTTACCACCACCTAAACCAGCACCTCTTTGTCTACCAACGGCATCGATTTCATCAATAAAGACTAAGCATGGAGCGTTTTCTTTAGCGATTCTGAACATGTCTCTAACACGTCCCGCACCAACACCAACAAACATTTCGACAAAGTCGGAACCAGAGATGGAGAAGAATGGAACACCAGCTTCACCAGCCACGGCCTTGGCTAATAATGTTTTACCACATCCTGGAGGACCTACTAGGAGGACACCCTTTGGTAATTTAGCGCCAAGTTTTGTATATTTCTTTGGTTCTTTTAAGTAATGAACGAGTTCTTCCATTTCGGCTTTTTCTTCATCAGCACCAGCGACATCTTCAAATTTGATTTTGCTGGTATTGACTCTTCTAGCACGAGAACGGTTGAAGTCCATCGCTTGTCTGTTTGAGGAATTGACGGAAGTAGACATTCTTGAGAACAAGAATAATAAAAGTAATGTTGAAGCAGCGATGAGAATGATTGTTGGGCCCCAACGGTCAAACCATGTTACTTCGTAAGGATCTTTAACAGTAATGACAAATTTAGGCGTGCTACCAGCTTCATTATTCTTAGTAGCATCCACGATCATTTGTGTCACTGATTTAGAAATAGTTTCTTTAACGCCATCGCCATCAATATCGATGTACCAATCTAATTCGGTGTTATACATTTCTTCTGGGATGCCAGTGGTAAATGCTGTCTTGACAGCTTTACCGGTGGAATCTTCTTTAGTGTAATGACCATTGATTGTAATCTTGGTTTCACCTTGCACTAATTGGACATCATTAACTTTGCCCTGTGCTAAATAAGTAGCAAATTCATCAAACTGAATACTCTTAACAGTGCTCATGTTTGAGAAAATGAAATAAGCGATTAAACCTAATATTGCAGCGACGAATAAAATCGAGAAAATGAAACTTCTTGAAATTCGACCTTGAGGTCTATTGTTTTCTTCATCCATAATTTTTACCTCCTCAATATTTACGCGATTGATTTATTATAGCCACATTTCTTTTATTAAATAAAGAAAAACACTCCTAATGGGTGTTATTTCACATAGAAATTGCAGTTATCTTCTATTTTGAAGTCCTTTTGATATCTTGGAACATAGATGATGATGCCTTCTTTATTAAGAATAACAGGCCATCTTTTTCTTAACGGAACAGGTACTTTCCAGTCGATGAATAATCGTCTTAATTGTTTCTCATATCCCTTGATGAGATAGACATCATTTGGCTGAGCATTTCTAATGGTTAACGGATAGTCTTTTTCACTCACGTTACGGTTGCTCGTATCACCTGTAAAATCCAAATAGAAATAATCAGTTTCAAGAACACAAGGTTCATTAATTTGATAAGAAAAATTTACCTCTTCATTAGGTTTCACAAATTGGAAAGAATCGTAGCTTTTTACTAAATTAAGACTACCAACTTTGACAGTGATATTAGCCTTATCTGATTGGAAAACTTTTCTAATCTCTAAGCCTTGATTACGACTGATAGCAAAGTGCGGATCAAGCTTTCTTCCTTGCATTACAATAGCGTATAAGAACTCATCATCATTTAACCTATTATATACTTCGCATTTATCAGTTTTGATTTGTGAAATCTTCATGTTTAAAATAGCAAGTTTTGTGTTTTCAATATCGATTTCCGCAAGGATTTTTCTTCTATCTTCCTTGCTCATTTTTTCGACGATTTGATGTCTAATTTGGTTGCGTAAAAAGACGTCTTCTAAGTTAGTTTTATCGATGGAATATTCCACTTTATTTAAGTCACAAAACATCAGAAGATCCGCTTTAGAATAACCAAGTAAAGGACGGATGATTTTGACGTCAAAAATGATAGGTTTTTCTTTAATTCCGTAAAATTCAACCAAGTTTTGCCGTCTTTTTTGCATAATGTATGTTTCAATGAGGTCATCTTGGTTATGGGCAATTAGGACTGCATCAAAGCCATATTGATTCACTAAATCTTTAAAGAACGAATAACGGATGATTCTGCACTTTTCTTCTAGGTTAGTGTTGCCCAATACTTCATCAACATCTTTAACGTAGATTTGGATATTATTCTTTTTGCAATATGCTTCTAATTGCTCTTGTTCTAAATCGCTTTCTTCACGTAGATGGTAGTTAACATGCGCCACTGCAAAGTTATAACCTTCTTCTTTAAGCATATAGAAAAGGGCCATAGAGTCTGGGCCGTGAGAACAAGCGAGTAAATATGTCTTATGTTTTTCAAGATTAAGCATCACTATTTACCTTCTTTGTGAGAATCTCTTTATAGGTTGGAAATTCCTTTTTGAACTTCTCGATATAATTGATTTCAACGATTAAAACACGGTTACCTAAATGGAGTTCTAAACAGTCTCCTTCTTTGACTTCACTTGATGGTTTTGCCACACGATCATTAATCAAAATACGGCCACGTTCCGCAAGCTCTTTTGCGACCGTTCTTCTTTTAATTAAACCAGATAATTTAAGTACCATGTCTAAGCGCATATTAATTGATTTCCTTTATGACAAAATGATTTTGAATTTCTAATAGACTCTTGAGGATATTTTCTAGGTCATAAACCCAGTTCTTACCTTTATTTAAGACGATTCTAAAGACATTATTAGCATAACTGATTTTAACGAACGCTAAAAATGGAATCAGTGCTTCAAATAAAATATTACCAATACCCTTGATATTAATATATTCATCACCGAGATTAATTTCCACAAACTTCGATTTATCCTGAAGTTTCAAAACATGAGCCTCTTTAGTTAATAGGTCAATACTACGTTTTGCAAATAATGATTCAACTTCTTCAGGAAGACGACCATAAACATCTCTGGTCTTTGTTTTAATAGTTTCTAATTCAAATAAAGTTGGCGCGTGTAAGATCTCTTGATATAGTTCAATCTTATCGCCTTCTTTAGCATAACTATTTGGAATATAGGCATCGATATCTAAGGTTGGATTGATTTCAACATCTTCTTCTTCGACTTTGCCTTCCATCTTTTCCTTAACAGCGTCGTTTAATAACTTGATATACATATCAAGACCAATGGAATCAATAAAGCCTGCTTGTTCTGGACCTAAGATGTCGCCAGCGCCTCTGATCATTAAGTCACGTTGAGCGATTTTGTATCCACTTCCAAGCTCAGTAAAGTCTTGAAGAGCTTTTAATCTCTTTTGAGCTTTTTCGTTTAATACTTTGTATTCACTATACATTAAGTAAGCATAGGCAATTCTAGAAGAACGACCCACTCTTCCTTTGATTTGATATAACTGTGATAAACCATAGTTTTCACTATCTTCAACGATAATCATATTCGCATTAGGAACATCAATACCGTTTTCAATAATAGATGTAGACACTAAAACATCGATTTCACCTTCATAGAAACGCATCATGACATCCTCGATATCATCTCTATCCATCTTACCGTGCGCTACGCCTATATGGACATTTGGCATGAGCTTTTGTAAGGTAGCCACTCTGTTGTATAAAGTTGCAATGTTGTTATGTAAGAAGAAGACTTGTCCGTTTCTTCCTAATTCTCTTTCAATTAATTCTTTAACAACATCTAATCTAAATGGA
>JBGUMU010000072.1:0-4768 GCA_045116995.1 Bacilli bacterium | reverse complement strand
GTCGGAAGACCAAACATATGTTGGCTACTTATTGAGAACCGGACAAATCAATCAAGAAGAAGCTTTAACCCATCCAAAAAGACACGTCCTTATGAACGCGTTAGGCGTCTATCCAAGCGCCAGCGTGGACATAAAAACATTCCCATACATGGGTGAAAGCGTGCTCTTATGTAGTGATGGCTTATATAACAATGTGCCTGTTAATGACATCGCCTCTGTTTTAAAAGGCGAAGACACAGTCGAACAAAAAGTCGATGAACTTATTGCTATCGGCAACAAAAATGGTGGTAGTGACAATATCGCCGTCGTCATTTGGGAGGCACAAGAATAATGAGTACAATCAAAATTGGCGCCCTCGTTGACGGACGCTACCGTATTGAAGCAAGAATCGGTCATGGCGGTATGGCGGAAGTCTATGAAGCCACCGATATTATTAATAGACGTAAGGTCGCAATTAAGATGATTAGGGAAGACGTCATGAAAAACCCAATCAATCTTCGTCGTTTCCAAAACGAAGCCACAATTGCCTCTAGTTTAAATCATCCTAACATCGTTAAGGTGTTTAACCATGGCACAATTGAAGGCCGTCCTTATATCGCTAACGAGTATGTACGTGGTCAAACCATGAAAGACATGCTCGACTTTAGAACATCTATTCCAATCGCTGAAGCGGTTAGTTATATGTTGCAACTAACCTCCGCTCTTTTTTATGCCCATCAACATAACATCATTCATCGTGATATCAAACCACAAAACATTTATGTTATGCCTGACGGCACCATTAAATTAGGGGACTTTGGTATCGCTCAAGCTGAAGGCATGGATGATAGTTTTACTAAAACTAGTGAAATCGTGGGCTCAGTCCATTACCTAGCCCCAGAAATATCTCAAGGTAAACCAGCCTCTATTCAATCAGATATCTACGCCGCTGGTGTGACCTTCTATGAACTTTTAACTGGTCATGTCCCATTTGATAAAGATACTCCAGTTAATGTCGCAGTAGCGCACGTCAAAGAGAAATTCCCTCTTGTTAAAAAGTATGTGCCTAACTGCCCAAAAGAAATTGAAAAGATTATCGCTAACGCCACTAAAAAGCGCTTAGGCGATCGCTATAAAGGTGCGGATGAATTCTATGATGACTTATTAGAAATAAGTAAACATCCAGAACTATTAAAAGAAAAGAAACCGCTTATCTCGAGGATTTTTGGATTTAAATAATGAAGGGATTAATTGTCGCTATTACATGTGGCCTTTATGCCGTAAGGGCCGATGATATCATCTATAACACTAAGCCTCGTGGTGTTTTTCGTAACCAAGGTGTGAAACCAGTCGTGGGTGATATTGTGGAATTTAATCCTGATGAAATGGTCATTGAAACCATCTATCCAAGAAGCTCTGCTTTAAAAAGACCGTTAATCGCTAATATCAGCCAAATCATCTTAGTGTTCTCTTTAAAAGAACCAGAGTTTTCCTATTTATTAGCGTTTAAATATCTAACCTACGCTAACATGCACAATATCAAGGCAAAATTAGTGGTTACTAAGATTGATAAAGAGCACGATGAAGCGATGCTAAAAGAGATAAAAGATGTCTTTTCTAGCGTTAATGTTGAAACCTATTTTATCAGCAATAAAACCAAAGAAGGACTCGAAGAAGTGAAGGCTTTATTTAAGGATGAAGTAAGCTGCATTATGGGTCAAACTGGTGTCGGTAAATCTTCCTTAATTAACGCTATCGACAGTAACTTCGAAAGAGCAATTGGTGAATACTCAATGGCCCTCGGTAGAGGTAAGCACCAAACTAAAGAAGTGATCCTTTTACCATATCAAGGTGGTTATATCGCGGATACTCCTGGCTTTTCTTCATTAGAGTTAAACCTCTATAAAGAAGACCTTGCTGCCTTCTATCCAGGTTTTACAACTTTATATAATAAATGTTATTTTGCGGATTGCTTGCATTTGTCAGAAAATAGGTGTTTAGTAAAAGAGAAGGTTCAAAGTGGTGAGATTTCCAATCTCGCCTATGAATGTTATAAAAAGTTATCAGAAGAAGCAATTTTTAAAAAAGAGAGGTATTCAAAATGAAAAGTATGATCGTTTCCCCATCTATTCTAGTGTGTGATTATTTACACTTAGAAAACGAGTTAAAAAAGATTAGAGATGCTGGATGCACATGGATTCACCTCGATGTTATGGATGGTCACTTTGTTCCAAACATCAGTTTCGGTAATATCTTCTTTGAAAAATTGTTTAAAGATATCGACTTCACAAAAGACGTTCACCTCATGGTTGAAAACCCAATGAGCTTCATTAAAAAGTTCGCTAAAACAGGTGCTGACTATTTAACCTTCCATTACGAAGCATGCAAAAACGATGATGAAGTCGATGCTGTGATTGATGAAATCCATAAAAATAAAATGAAAGCTGGTCTTTCTGTTAAACCAGGAACTCCAATTGAAAAGGTCTTCCCATTCTTAGAAAAATTAGATCTCGTCCTTGTCATGAGCGTTGAACCAGGTGCTGGTGGTCAAAAGTTCATTCCAGAAACATTGGATCGCATTAGCGCTTTAATTGATGAAATCGTTGAAACAAGAAGTCACGCTTTAATTTCCGTTGATGGTGGTATTAACGATATCACTGGTAAAGACTGCTTAAATATTGGTGCAGACGTCTTAGTCGCCGGTAACTACTTATTTAGTGCGGATAACTTCAAAGAAAGATACGAGGCTTTATTTAAGTAAAATGCCTGACTTAATTACTATCAGCATATTTTTCGCTAGTTTAGCCTTATTTGTCGGTGGATATTTTCTTTCATCGGCTTTTTACTATAAAAGACATGATGTGAAATATTCTTTCAAAAGAATGTTTCCTTATGAATTCAATTATCCAAATTCGTTTAAAAGGAATATCTACGGCAATATCGCTTTAGTTCTTTCTTTAGTGGGTATTATTACCTTATATATTTATAAGATGAGTATTTCTAACTCGCAAACAATTACCATCTACGTTTTAGTGGCCTTAAGCATTATTACCGCGGCATTTATCGGCTGCTTATTATTTATGCCGCTTCAGTTCTTACGTACGCATATCATCGTTTCTACATTATGTATGACATGCGCATTTGCGATGCCTGCGCTTAATGCCTTACTCGGCTATGAAGCTTTTAAAATCGCAGAAGCTGATTCCTCTAAAGTCTTAAGTATTATCGCAATAGTAATTGGTATTATTCTTGCTTTAACTATGGTTATTCTCTTGCTTAATCCAAGAGCGACTTATAAAATTTATTTGGATAAAAGTGTTGATGAAAATGGCAATGAAGTTATGGCCAGGCCTAAATTTATTCCAATTGCCTTTAACGAGTGGTGGGCAATCTTTACATTCGTTCTATCCCCATTACCTTTACTCTTTATTCACTAATTTTTTTGACAGATTATTCATAATCAGTCGTCTTAATTAGTGAGAGGCAAAAATATGAAAAAGAAAAGTTTATTGTTAGGCGCCATCATGCTATTTGCTGTTTGCGCCACTGCATGTACCCCACATGCTTCCACAAGTGAAACTTCGAATACTAGTGGTTCAATGTCAACTTCCACATCAACTTCCACAAAGGTTGGTGTATCTGATTGTTGTGATGAACCTCCATTCCCTATAACAAGTAGTATTATTTCATCATCAACTAGCAGCAGTAGTGTTCCTATTATCCCTCCTAGTTATGATTGTTTTACTGTTGAATTAATTAGCAAGGATGATTATAAGACCAACGAGTTTAGTCAAGTTTTTACTAACTATAAAGAAAAGAATGACGTCACATACACAAGCGATAATCCTGCATTAAGTGTCTCTAATGTGATGCCACATAATGTTGTTGATACATATGGTGTCGCCTTATTTACTGTTAGAACAACTGATGCTAATCAAACATATGATGATGCTTATCTTTATTATAATAATGAACTATATAGAGTTTCTCCGATGACTGTCAGAAGTAATAAAGAGAACTTTACCGTATTCGGTAATGTCGTCGATATAGCGTTTACTGACGTGAATAAAGATAATGCTTATGAAGTGACTGTTTCCTACCGTTATGAAGATGGATTCGTATATCTAACAACTCTAGATCTAAAGAGTGGTGAAATGGTTAATAGCTATTATGGTATGCGTAATGAATATTCTTTAGAAAAGAAAGATAACGCTATTGCGATATATCAAGACAATGAATTATTAGCGTATATTGATTCTTATGTTAGAGATTATGCAATAAATGAACCAACAGTGACTTTAACAAGCACCAACTATAAAGTGGATATCACTTGGTCTAAATTTGAGACTCTTGTGCCAGTAGATTATCCAAATCTTGAACACCGCTTTAAAGTGGATGTTGATATGACTTATCTAGGAGAGACGTTCTCCTATGAAGGTAGTTATTATTTAGAGACCGCTAGAATATCTTTCTATAAAGGTGATAAAGCTGTCCAAACATATGAATTAGCCGCTGATACTGGCATAAAGAGCCATACCATTACTCAAGGTCAACATCTTAAAGAAACATATTACTTCTTTGATACTTACCAACAAAAGAATAGTGATGGTACTTACGATATAGAAGCTACCTATCGTAACGAGAAAGTTTCTAAAGAAAACGTCTTAACAATAAAATAAAAAACGACTCGATTTCGAGTCATTTTTTATATCTTGTCTTTTTAGTAAAAGATTAGCGATCCTTATATTGTTTATTGAGGCTACGATATGCTCTTGTAGACATACGAATA
>JBGUMU010000071.1:0-1935 GCA_045116995.1 Bacilli bacterium | reverse complement strand
GTTGCACAGTCACATGCATCTCCTGTGGTAACACATTCGAAACAGGTTCTGTTTTAAAAGAAATCAAGGTTGATACATGCGCGAATTGCCACCCATACTACACTGGCAAACAAAGATTCGTTCAATCCGATGGTCGTGTCGATCGTTTCAACCGTAAATATGGCTTAAACGAAAAGAAATAATTAAGTATCAAGATTAAAAGCAAAGCCCCGAAATCAAATCGGGGCTTTTTCTTATAACAGCGTTAGAGAAATGCTTCTACCTAACGCCTTAAATAGTTTACTGATTTTAGCAATGGTGGGATTACCGATTCCTCTTTCTATTTTTGAAATATCACCTTGGTCTATATGAGACTTTTTTGATAACTCAGTTTGAGTGACATTCATTTCATCTCTTGTTTTCGCTAGCAAGAAACCGATTTGTTGATTAAGTGTTGTTTCTACACATCCAACAACTTCGCCATCATCGTAAATACTAGTGGCATCAAAATCTAATTCATCATTCCAGATAACTGCGAATCCGGTTAAATCTAAATGACCACTTTCAAATAGTTTGCGATTTCTTCTTAACTCTTCTAGTTGTGGATATTTTTCAAACATCTGCGACATATCATATCTAATAACTTTTCCGTCTTGGAAAGTCATTTGCAATGTCACATCTTCTAAGAATTCTACTTTAAGCGCTCTTACATGCATAATGATAACAGCCTCATTTCATCTAAATAATATGGCATATACACCATAATTGTAAATATGTTTATAGAACAAAAACAAAGCCCCGAAATCAAATCGGGGCTTTTCTTTGTTTGGTGGTGATATGGGAGAAACAAGACAAATAGGTTACCACCAAATGCAGTGAGGAAAATTCATTTATTAATAATTTTGAGAATCCATTTGTTTGGTCTTATTGACCATCGCTTTGAAATCATCTCTATACTTATCGTTAATATAATCATCATTAATTCTTTCTAATAAGTGAGTATATGATGATGTACCTTTGTATTGAGATTCAGTTAAAGTTAAGGCATATTCAGCGACATAACTAGCGAAGTCAAAGTCAGCACGTCTAGAAACACTAACATCTGTTTTAGTGTTAATGACTTCTTTATTTTGTTCAGTAGTTGGATCTTTATATCTAAGAGTGGTCTTAAAGAAGAAGTTTTCTGGAGTTTCTGTCTTAAGTTCTAATTCATATAAAGCAACAGTGGTGTGATCAGACATGATTTCACCAGCGTCTTTTTTGTCATCTTCAAATTCTTCATCGCTCATTTGTCTAGTTTCATAGCCAAGCAAACGATATGATGCAACATCGTTAGAGAATTCGATTTGGCACTTAGCGTCTTTAGCGACGACATATAATGATTTACCTAATTCTTCTTCGAAGACTTTCGTAGCTTCTAATTCATCATCGATATAGTAAGCGTTACCATTACCGTTATCTGCAAGAGTGTATAAGGTATCGTTATTATTGCTTCTATATCCACAACAGGTGAGATACACGCCATCCGCAGCTTTTTGTTTAATTAAGTCAGTTAAATCTTTACCAGAGACTTTACCAATATTGAAGTCACCATCAGTGAGGAGAACCACTCTGTTGTTGCCACCATTGATGAAATATTTATAGGCTAAGTTATAGGCTTTTTCGATACCGTCTTCACCATAAGTGCTACCACGTGATTCTAAACCATCGATAACTTTATTCAATTTGGTTTTATTTTTACCAGTTAAGCCTTCACATTCAATCTTACCTGTTGAAGCATAGGAAACGATGGATACAACATCATCTTCTCCTAAGTTATCAACAAGTGTATGGAGTGATTTCTTAACTAAGCTAAAGACTGAATTCATTGAGCCACTTTTATCCACAAGAATAACAATGTTATTTTTAACGTTTTCTGTAATAGCAGGTTTAGCTTTAACAACCACACTCGCTAAA
>JBGUMU010000070.1:0-1701 GCA_045116995.1 Bacilli bacterium | reverse complement strand
ATTGCACCAGCTTTTAATAATAAGTGTCCAACTAAAGTGGATTTTCCGTGGTCAACGTGTCCAATAAATGCTAAGTTAATATGTTCTTTTTCTTTTGCCATTATATAACCTCTTTGTAATATTAAAATACAATATCTATAAGCTTAAATGATAGCTTAAATTTATTATATATTTTTCAACATATAAATAGATAATGTTTTTTTCATGAATTTTTATAAAAATATAAAAAATTAAAAATTTAAATTTTAATTTTATAAATCTCCTAAGTAGTGGCTTGCAGGGAATGGTTCTGCAGATAAGCCTTTTCTTTGTCTGATTTCTCTTACGATTTGATTTTGCATCTCACGTGGGAGCGGTTCAAATCCTGCAATTTCAGTAGACCATAAACATCTACCTTCAGCAGCGGATCTGATGTCTCCAGCGAAACCGAACATTTCAGCTACAGGAACTTTGGATTCGATTCTTGCCATGTCTCCTTCTTGACCCATGTTTACGATTTGACCTCTTCTGTTTTGGATTTCACGAGTACATGCACCCATGTAATCATTTGGAGTGTCAATAACTACTTTTTGCATTGGTTCAAGTAATGCAGGTTCAGCAAGCATCATGGAACCTAAGATAGCGTTTCTGATAGCAGGCAATACTTGTGCAGGTCCTCTGTGAACTGCGTCTTCGTGAAGTTTTGCATCATGGAGTTTGAATTTTAATCCCATGGAGATTTCTTCACCTAAAGGACCGCTTTCTAAGGTAGCTTCAAATCCTTCAAGTAATAACTCTTTAACTTCATCCAAGTATTGAATACCACGAGTCATGTTAAGGAAAATGCTTCTGTTGTGAACAGCCCAAACTCTTCTAGCTTCTTCTTTATCTAAACCATGTTCCATAAAGTCAGCAGCTGCTTCTTTACCTTTAACTCTACCTTCTTTAATGTCTCCTTCTTGGATTGCGTTGTAGAGTTCAGGTTCGATAGGTTCAACAGTGATATAGAATCTGTTGTGTTTGTTTGGAGATTTACCTTCAACTTGTGGAGATAATTGTCTTACGGTTTCCCTGTATACAACAATAGGTTCTGAAGTTGTGATGTCCACACCTTTCTCGTTGATTCTGTAACCGATAACTTCTAAGTGAAGTTCTCCCATACCGGAAACTAAGTGTTCACCAGTTTCTTCGTTAATATCGATTTTAACGGTAGGGTCTTCTTTACCGGTTTGTCTTAATACTTCAATCAATTTTGGTAAGTCTTTGGTGTTTTTAGCTTCTACAGCTACGGTAACTACAGGTTCTGAAATGTGTTCTAAACCTTCGAACTCTTTGATCTTGTGGTCAGGAGAACATAAGGTTTCACCAGCGATAGCTCCTTTTGCACCAGCAACATATACGATGTTACCTGCAGGAACTTTGTCAGTGTTAACCCTTTCAGGACCGAAGTACACACCCACTTGTTGTACTCTTGATTTTCCGTGAGAACCGACCATATAAACTTCTGTACCTTTTTCGATTGCTCCACCATATACCCTACCGGTAGCGATTTCACCAGCGTGTTTGTCTACAGATACGTTGGTAACCATTACAGCTAAAGGTCCGTCAGGGGAGGTGTTGATCATACATTCACCAGCAGGAGATTCGATGTCTCCATCCCAGATGTTAGGTACTCTGTATTCTTGAGCAACTTTAGGTGAAGGTAAGTGTTCTACTACCATA
>JBGUMU010000069.1:0-15423 GCA_045116995.1 Bacilli bacterium | reverse complement strand
AAATGCCGTCATCGATGAAGAATTAGCATTAAAATGGTTAAACGCCGGTGCTGTTCCATCAGAAACAGTTAAAGCTATGTTCAACCGCAAAGGTTTAAACGCCAAATACGTTGCAAATAAGAAAAACGCGAAATAGGAGTAACAACGATGGATTACGAGAAAATTGTTAAAACAATTATTGATCCAATCATTGAAGATCCTAGTTCAGTTCTTCTAAGAGTGAACGAAGAAGAAAAAGACGTCTTAATTATCATCGCCGCAGAAAAAGACGATACCGCTAGATTGATTGGCCGTAAAGGCTTAATCGCTAACGCTATCAGAGAAGTCGTTTCCATCGCTGGCAAGAGTGAAGAAAAGCACGTCCATCTCAAGTTCGAATCCTTTGATGATGAAAGAAAAGAGGATTAATCCTCTTTTTTGTTAATAATATGAAAGACGAATACTTATTACTCGGTTATATCACTGATGCCTTCTCATTAGATGGTACTTTTAAGGTTTTAAGCAAAACCGATTTTGCTGATACCCGTTACCAAGAAGGCAACGAAGTTTATTTGTGTTCGCCTAACACCAAGGAACGTCAAATTGTCACAGTTGAATCATATCGTAGTAGCGGTATGTTTGACTTTGTTAAAGTAAAAGGTGTCAATTCTAAGGAAGAAGCTTTAGCGTATAAAGGCTATGAAATCAGAGCCGAAAAAGACTACGATTCCTTAGAAAAAGACGAATACTACTTCATTGACCTTGTAGGTTGCAAAGTTCTTGATGAAAATGGTCAAGAATTAGGCGAAGTAAGTCAAGTTGAAGAGTTCCCTGCTCAGCTCACTTTAAGAGTTAAAAGAAAAGGAAAAGAAGATTTCTTTGTGCCTTTCGTGAAAGCTTTTATTAGAAGAGTTGATATTAACAAAAAGGAAATCGAGATTAATGTTATAGGAGGTATGTTATGAAAAAGAAAAAGATTACTATCCTAACACTTTTTCCAGAAATGTTTGATGGCTTTTTAACGAACTCCATCATTAAAAGAGCAATCGCTAAAGGAATCGTCGAAGTTAAAATCGTTAATATTAGAGATTATACAAGAGATAAATATGGTCGAGTTGATACCCCTCCAATCGGCGGTGGCGCTGGTTTGATTATGAAGTGTCAACCTCTCGCAGATGCAATCTATGCAAACTGCGTTCCAGGTGAATTCACACACAGAATTTTATTATCACCAAGAGGCGAGCGATATACGCAAAAACGAGCACACGAGTTGGCTAATCTTAAGTATGACATCATGATTGTGTGTGGTCATTACGAGGGCACAGATGAAAGAAGCAACAACGATGTAGATGAGCTCATTTCAATGGGCGATTACATCTTAACTGGTGGCGAAATCGGTGCGATGGCTATCGCTGATTCTATCATCCGTTTACTCGATGGAGCGATCAGCGGAGAATCTATCGTTGATGAGTCATTTGAAAACGGTCTATTAGAGTATCCTCAATACACCGAACCTTATGAATGGGATGGCGTCAAAGTTCCAGATATTCTCTATTCAGGAAATCATGGAGCGATTGAGAAATGGAGGAAGAAACAATCCCTAAGATTAACAAGAGCATATCGTCCAGATCTCTTCGCTAAATACAAGCTCTCCAAGCAAGAGAAAAAGTTACTTGATGAACTAGACAGTAACGAGACCCCTAAATGGGAAAAAGATGCGATTGATAAAGCGCAAAGATTTATCAAGAAAGACGAAAACAACGATTAAAAAAGTGAGGTTAAATTCCTCACTCTTTTTTACATTCCTGGGAAACCGCCCATACCACCCATTCCGCCCAAGCCACCTGGAGGCATTTTTCCTGTTTTGCGGTATTGCTCCATTTTCTTCATCATTTCTTTCATTTGCTCGTATTTCTTTAAGACCTTGTTAACATCTTGCATGGTCTTACCAGAACCATTAGCGACTCTTTGCTTACGAGAGTATTTGAATAATTCAGGATGCTTTCTTTCTTCCTTGGTCATAGAGTTAATGATAATTTCGAAATTACGCATTTCTCTTTCCGCCATTTCTTGTTGTTCAGGAGTAATCTTTGGCATACCTGGAATAAGCTTTAAAAGGCCTCCTAATGAACCAAGTTTATTAACTTGTTTCATTTGAGCGAGCATATCGTTTAAATCGAATGAACCAGACATCATCTTGTTCATTGAGTGTTTAACTTCTTTTTCGTCTAATTCTTGTTGGGCTTTTTCCACAAGAGTCATAACGTCGCCCATGCCAAGAATACGATCCGCCATACGGTCAGGATGGAAGATATCTAAATCAGTGACTTTTTCACCAACACCAGTGAACTTAATTGGAACACCAGTCATATGTCTAATTGATAAAGCTGCACCACCACGGGCATCACCATCTAACTTAGACATAATGCAACCTGTTAATGATATTTTATCATTAAAGGCATTGGCAACGTTCACTGCATCTTGACCAGCAGCAGCGTCGACGAGTAATAAGATTTCATTTGGTTCGACATCATTTTTGATGTTATTTAATTCATCCATCAAGGCTTCATCGATTTGTAATCGACCAGCGGTATCGATAATTAAAACGTGATAGTCTTCATCATACGCTTTCTTCTTAGCCGCTTTAGCGATATCCACTGGGTTAACTTTTGTACCCATATTAACGATATCAACACCAACGGATTTAGCGATTTGATCTAATTGGTCAATAGCGGCTGGACGATAGACGTCACAAGCGGCCATTAAGACTTTCTTTTTGAGTTTATTTTTTAATAAGTAGGCAAGTTTACCAGCGGTTGTGGTTTTACCACTACCTTGAAGACCGACAAGCATAATAATTGTAGGTCTACCTGTTTGATACTTTATTTCAGCGTCATCACTGCCTAATAATTCAATTAATTCCTCATGCACGATTTTAACGAGCATTTGGCTTGGATTAAGTTTACTTAATACATCTTGACCAAGAGCCTTTTCTTTGACGTTATTTGTGAATTCTTTAACGACTTTATAATTAACGTCAGCTTCTAAAAGAGCGACACGGATTTCTTTAAGCATGTCCTCCATGTTGCTTTCAGTTAAACGGGCTTGGCCACGGATCTTTTTAAATATGCCAGAAAGGCGTTCAGTTAATGATTCAAATGCCATAACTATAAATAATCCTTTCTATTTCTTCTAATGCTTGTATCTTTTCTGTTCCTTCTAAGTCTTTGGCTTTAGCCACTAACTCGAGGATTTGGTTGTTCTTTTCAAGAACTTTAAGCTCTTTTTCATAATCATCTAATTTCTTAAGAGCTTTCTTAATTGCGTCTTCCACTGCGCTTCTACTGACATCATGAGCTTCAGCGATTTCACTTAATGATAAATCATAAGAGAAATAGGCGTCAGCGAAGGCATATTGAGTTTTACTCAATAGGTTGCCATAGATATGGAGAAGAGTGTTATAACGAATAGTCTTTTTAATCTTATCCATTAGTTATTCTCCACACATAAACCATAAAGGTATTTATCTAAGTCAAATTCCTCTAAATCATCCATCTTTTCACCAAGACCGATGAATCTAACAGGAACACCTAATTCATCTCTAATAGCAAGGATAATGCCACCTTTAGATGTACCATCCATTTTGGTAATAACAATACCAGTTAAATCAGTCACTTCTTTAAAGGCTTTAGCTTGTACAACACCGTTTTGACCAGTGGTCGCATCAATGATTAAGAATGTTTCATGTGGAGCATCTGGAATCTCTTTGCTCATGACACGTTTAATCTTGCCAAGTTCAAGCATGAGATTGTTTTTGGTTTGTAATCTACCAGCGGTATCAACGATGACTAAATCGATGTTATCTTCTTTAGCCTTTTTAACACCATCATAGGCCACGGAAGCAGGATCGCTTTCAGGTTTACCAGTAACGATGTTAATCTTAAGTCTTTCCGCCCAGGTGGTTAATTGTTCAACCGCACCCGCACGGAATGTATCCGCGGCCACGAGAAGAACTTTCTTACCTTGATTAAGGTAACGATGAGCTAATTTAGCGATTGTTGTGGTTTTACCAACACCATTAACACCAACGACGAGTAAAACTGTTGGGCCGTCTTTTCTAAAGACGACATCGTTTTGAATGTCACCTTTTTCAGCGTAGCCCACGAACATCTTATCAACCAAGATTTCATTAATCTGTTTTGGATCAGTAATGTGTTCTTTTTTACTTTGATTAAGTACCTCTTCGATGACGTTTAAAGTAAAGGAAATACCAGCGTCACTTTCGATTAAGATTTGTTCTAATTCATCAAAGTAATCTTGGTTAACGGTTTTATAGCGTTCAGATAAGTTATTGAGCTTAGAAGAGAAGTTCTTACGAGACTTGCTTAAGCCTTCTTGATATTTATCAACCTTCTTATCCTTTTTGGAGAATTTTTCTTTTAGAAAAGCAATTAGACCCATTAGAGGACACTCCTTTTACTAAGCGCATCTTTGGCCGCCATTTCTTCGGCTTTCTTTTTGCTCTTTCCTGTACCAGTGCCTAAAACGATATCGTTATATTTGACTTGGACAGTAAAGGTGCGGTCATGCGCTGGACCGCTTTGAGAAACTGTGACGTATTGAACTGCGTCACGATGTTCCGCTTGAATCTCTTCTTGAAGTTTTGTTTTATAGTCAGTGAGATTATCAGCGTCATAGGACTTAATATCTTTTAATAAGATATATTTAATAAAGTTATAAGCGGCTTTTAAGCCAGCATCTAAATAGATGGCACCAATTAAGCTTTCGAAAACGTTTTCTAAAATCTTATCGCTTTCTTTGACTTGATTAGCGGTGATACTATGACCGATTCTAACATATTGATCTAGGGAAATTTTACGAGCATAAGCTGCTAATGGTTTAGTGGATACTAAAACACTTCTTAACTTTGTTAAGTCGCCCTCAGACATCTCTGGTCTATTTTTATAAACTAAATCAGCGGTCACATAACCTAAAACAGAGTCGCCCATGAATTCTAATTTCTCATAGTCTTGGTGCTTTGTATTAGCGTCGCCATTATAAGAAGGGTGCGTTAAAGCTTGCTCGTAGATAGCGAGGTTTTTATAAGTGATATGTAGCTTCTTGAGTAAATCACTTACATTATTCATTCTTTAAGCTCTCCTTAATCTTATTGACTACGTCAAAGTCCACCATTTGTTTGGCAACTTTTAATGCACTCTTAAATGAATAGGCATCACTATTACCGTGTGCTTTAACAACCACACCATTAATACCTAATAACATTGCTCCACCTGTGGACTTGTAGTCCATGGTTTCAGACATATTCTTAAAGCCTTTACGGACATGTAAATAGCCTAACTTTGTCCATAAGTTTTCTTTGAAGTTAGCTTTAATCATACCAGACATCATTTTAGCGATGCCTTCCATACCTTTGAGAAGAACGTTACCAGAGAAGCCGTCGGTTACTAAAATATCAGCATCACCGTTTAAGACATCTCTAGCTTCCATATTGCCCATGAAGCCTTCAAACTTGTTGTCTAATAATAATTGATGTGCTTCTTTCACCAAAGGTGAACCTTTGTGGGCTTCTGTGCCATTACTTAATAAATAAGTCTTTGGTTCTTTAGTGGCAAATAAGGCTTGATTGTACGCTCTACCCATATAGGCAAATTGTAATAATTCTTCAGCGTTATTTTCGTTATTAGCACCAACGTCTAAAACGACAATCTTTTTGCCTTTAATCTTAGTTGGGAAACAAGTGACTAACGCAGAGCGTTTAACACCTGGAATTGTTTTTAATATTAATGTAGCGGCACTAAGGAATCCACCAGTAGAACCAGCGGAAACAACTGCGTCGAATCCTTCTTCCTTCATTGTGCTAATAGCTTTGCACATGGAAGAGTTTTTTAATCTCAATACTTCTAAGGCTCCCGCTTCCATCGGAACTAAATCAGGAGCGTTCACGATACGGCAAATAGAAGCAACTTCTTGTAGTTCTTCTTCTTTACCAAAAAGGACTAGTTCGTTACCTGGATATTCTTTTAAGAATTCTTTGACGGCTTCGATAATTGGCTTACTGCCATTATCTCCACCCATCGCATCTATCGCAATTTTCATAATTAAATCCTCGATTTAATATTGTATCACGGATAGGCGAATACACTCAAAGAAAAAAATAGCTGTCCATTAAGAACAGTTATTTTTGCTAGCACCAATGCATGATTACACCGATATTTACGCCGTTTGGGATGCTTTCGTCTTCAATAGAATCTTTAATTGAGAGTATAAAACCATGATTAATTTCATAATTGGAATAACCCGGATAGAGATCACTTGAAGGAATCTTTACTGGCTCTTTGCTTCCGGCATACGGTTTGATATCGATGAGCTCATCGCTTTTATATCTAAGTCCATAACTAATATCGGTGTTAATAATGTAGCTTGTTTTGTCTAATAGAATCCAACTACCATCATTACCACTTATAACGTTGTAATAAGTGAATTCATGGTCATTGATTTTGATATTCTTTTCTTTTAGAAAAGGAGTCTTTCCAATCTTCTTTGCACAGAAAGTGATATTCCCTCCATAATGTGGTTCATAGCTTAAATTTTCAACAAGCACAGTTAAACCAATAGTCATGGCTAAGCCAGTTAGGATTGAACCTGAAATAATGAGGGCCTTAACTTTCTTTTGCATCGCAAGTTTCCTTTCGCTAATTAGACACGATAAGGAAAGAAAACTGCTAAAGATTAAGCCTTTTTAATATCTTCTTGGTTGATTAATGATGTGGCGTATCTAATAAGCCATTGATAGTTATTATTATCTTTATTCTTAAGAATCTCTTTAGCGTCGTCTCTAGCGACCACGAAGATCTTAAAATCATCAACAATATTTAAGAATGCAAAATCAGGAATACCAGATTGTTTAACACCCGCTAATTCACCTGGTCCTCTTTGTTTCATATCTTCTTCCGCAATAACGAAGCCATCTTCACTTTTAGTTAAGATGTCCAACTTATTGGCGTCTTCTTCATTACTAACTAAAATACAGTAGCTTGGATAACCATCACGGCCAATTCTACCTCTTAATTGATGGAGGGACGCTAAACCAAAATGAGTGGCATCATAGATGACCATTGTGTTAGCGTTTTTAACATCAATACCAACTTCTACGACTTGAGTGGAAACAAGGATTTTGATTTCACCTTTATAGAACTTATCCAAGACTTCTTCTTTTTCTTCCTGTTTCATTTTGCCGTGTAGTAATCCAACAGCGGATTTATATTTTAATGCATATCTAGCAAATAACTGTTCAACGGAGAATCTGCCATCTTCACTGAAGTCAATTAAAGGCGCGATGACATAGACTTGTTTATTATTACTTAAGGCATAGTCAACCGCTTTAAAAATTCTCTCATTCTCACTATCTAAAATTAATGTTTTCACATCTCTTTTTGTGGATGGGAATGTATATAGAGTGGAGATATCTAAATCGCCATATAAAGTTAACGCTAAGGAACGAGGAATTGGGGTGGCCGACATCATGAGCAAGTCTGCGTGATCACCCTTACTCGCAAGCGCAATTCTTTGGTTCACGCCAAAGCGATGCTGTTCATCAATAATGACTAAACCCAAGGAAGAATAATTAACATCTTTAGAGAACAAGGCGTGGGTACCAATGATGATGTCGATATAACCTTCTCTTAAATCATCTTTGATTTGTTTTTTCTCACTTGTTGGAGTGGAACCAAGTAATAAAGCAATCTTAAGTTTTGTATCCTTAAACATCTTAACTGCATTCGCGTAATGTTGTCTTGCTAAGGCATCTGTAGGCGCCATTAAAGCACCTTGGTCGCCTCTTAAATAATTTGCATAAAGGGCCACGAAAGAGACTGCTGTTTTACCTGTACCAACATCACCTTGAAGCAAGCGATACATCAAACCATTTTGATTCATATCTTCAATAATTTCTTTTGATGCTTTTAATTGATCTTCAGTTAATTTATATGGAAGAGAAGATAAGAATGGTTCACAAATATCTAGACCGATTGGTTCTTTTTTGATCTTTGATAAAGACTTATTACTTTCTCTAATAAGTTGGTTCTTTAAAGAGAACAATAAAGCTTCTTCATACTTAAGATGACGAAGGGCTTGAGTCACTTCTTGATAGTTATGTGGATGATGGGCTAAGTTAAGAGCTTGCTCCTTATTGATAAGACGATATTTCTTTAAATAATCATAAGGGACAAGAGAGAAAATTTTACCTTCTAATGCTTTTAAATTCTTCTCCGCTAAATTAGCGAATAAATAGTTTTGGAAATCACGTGGAAGTGAGTAGACAGGTTTTAACCTCTCTTCTATTGGCACTTCACCTTTAATCATTTTCATGCCATCGACTTCATTTCGCTTAAGGTTGAATGTTCCAATAATGGAATATTCTTCATCGATTTTGACGGTCTTGGCTAAATATGGCTGGTTAAAGAAAACGATTTTGTAATATTTTCTATTTCGACTCATAAAGTCAAAAGTCAAAACGCTGACACGTTTAGAAGGCACAACTTTTGGAATGGAAATGACCTTGCCTAAAAGAACGACTCTTTGTTTATCTTGAAGAGAAGTTTCATCGGTATAGGAATAATCGTCATAGCGATGTGGCAAATGATTGACGACATCGTATGGAGTGAAAATACCCATTCCTCCTAAAAGGTAATTGAGCCTTGCTGACTTTGTGAGTTTTTCCATGACTTAATTATGAATAATTATAGATATAAAGAAAAGAGGCTTTTTAAGGCCTCTAATTTCTTTGTTTGATTATTTAGCGATTGGGTAAGCTTCTTTGAGTCTTTCGGCCTCTTCAGCGGTAATTCTGAGGATTGTGCCGTGACGTTTGGTTTGATTATCCCAGCTGAATTCTGTATTCTTGGCAAGTTGTCTCCAAGAACCATTAGCGTTACCGATATCTTCGACATCAGTTGTAGCCCATGGAATGTAGCCAATACTTGTATTGGCATAGAAGTCCGCCATTAAGCCAATTTCAGGAACGTTTGGATCAGTTCTATCCGCTTGGTTGAGATAGAACCATTCTGGACCTTCTAAGCACTTATTGTTAGCGTCTCTACCTTCAGCTTTGAAACCAACATCGGCTAAGTTTTGGACAAATTCCCATTGAACTGCTTCTTCATAAAGGCCATCTGGTCTTTCTTGTTCTTGAGGAAGAAGTGATTTTGTTCTTTGGATTCTAATACCACCATGGTTTTCGTTATTACCACCATCTTTACAGGCACTGTAATAATATTCACCAATCTTCATGACAGAACCATCGATAACTTTACGATAGTCATTATTAATAGCATCAGCATCAGTTTCTTCTTTATTTGTATATCCATCAGGATATTTGACGTTGGAGATGAATTTCTTAGTTTCAGTGAAGTGATGGAAGTCTCTTGTGGTTGTGAAATAGACACAGTCTCTTTCTAAGATTTTAGCGTTAACACCTTTGCTCACATCATCAATGACTGTTGAAGAGAAGAAGATGTAATATGAGCCAGTTTCTTCACAATAGGTCATTTCAGGAGCCCAAGCCATACCAGCGTTAGGAGCAGCGACTTCAATTAATCTTTCTTCGGTCCAATTGACTAAGTCATGAGATTCCCAAAGGATGATGGAGTGACTACCTGTCTTAGTAGCTTGGTTAGCGTTATTGTTCCAACCACCTCTTGTATAGACTGATAAGTCTGTAGCGATTAAATAGAATGTATCACCTTCAGGTGAACGGCAGATATATGGGTCTCTAACACCACGTTCGCCAATCTTACTAGATAAGACTGGTTTTAAGTTGTTCATTGTGGAACCGTTCATATCTTTGAACTTTAAGCCTTCACCAACATCCGCTAAAGCGAAGAACATTTGTTCACCAGTGGCAATCTTTTCACCATTTTCGGTTTTGCCATGACCTTCACCAACGAAGTGACCAAATAAATAAGCTTGATAATCTTCATCAGCGATTTCAGGAGCAGCGGCTTTAACGTTGACTTCTTGTTCGTATTGAGTCTTGGTGCCGTTCTTATCAATGACAGCGGTTAATTTAACAGTTGTGTCTTGACCTTGTCTATGGACAATGCCTGGCGCCATATCACCGTTGCCTTTAGCATCGATGACTTTTTGATTAGAGCTTTTCCAAGTCACTGTAGCGCCTTCAATTTCAGTTGGAAGATAAATATTTCCATAAACGCCATCTTCACGATTGACGACCTCTAATTGATTGATAATGGCTTCATCTGTTTCTTCTGCATACTTGGTGTTACCACAAGCGGTTAAAGATAACAAAGCGACAGCGGAAAGCGCGCAAAAAAGTTTTAATTTTGTTTTCATATATTTTCCTTTCGGTTTTGTTCTCTTATATTATGCCACTATTTTTAATATATTAAAATATGAAAAAAGACCACGTTTTATGTGGTCTTTATCTTTATGTTTATTTCGGTTTATTCGACACCGATTAAGAAGGAATAAACTGGTTGGTTACCTTGTCTAATATCTAAGTCTAGATCGGAGAATTTTTCAGCGATGAGTTCAGAGACTTGGTTCATTTCTTCTTCGTTAACATCTTGACCGACTAAGATGGTGATGATACTTGAATCTTCATCAATCATCTTTTCAAGCAAGGTCATGAGTGTTTCAATCTTGTTTGGATTATCAACGACAATGTCTTTTTCGAAGATACCAATGAAGTCATCTTTCTTCACTTTGACACCACCGATTTCGGTATCTCTAATTGCGAATGTAACTTCACCAGATTTGACATTCTTTAAGGCCGCTTTCATGGAGCGGAAGTTTTCTTCTGGATCAGCTTCAGGATTGAACATAATTGCAGAGCTAATTCCTTGAGGAATTGTCTTACTTGGAATGACGTAGACATTGGTGTCAGCATCTTCCACCATTTCGCAAGCTTGAGAAGCCGCCATAACGATGTTGGAGTTATTTGGGAAGATGAAGACGTTATGAGCGTTGGCTTTCTTAATCGCACCAACGAAATCTTCACTACTTGGGTTCATGGTTTGACCGCCTTTAACAACGACGGAAATACCAATTTCCTTGAAGAAGTCTTCGATACCTTGACCAGCTGAGACACCGATCATTGCGTATTCGACTTTTTCTTTATTTTCTTCTTCCTCTTCTTCGAAGCCGAGATCTTCAGCGGTTTCGCCTTCTTTTAAGTTAAGTAATCTAACTTTGAGGAATTCACCATATTGTTGTGCGTAGTTGAGGATATCACCTGGATTTAAGACACGAATATGGACTTTAACGCTTTCTTCTTTAACGTTGACCACTAAGTCATCACCGTGGGTGGAAAGAATGTTAGAGAATCTATTTTCATTAAATGGTTTCTTATCTTTGATAAGTTTTAAGACGAATTCTAATAAATAGCCTTCTTCTTCATCTTCGTTTGTGGAGGATTGAGCTTCTGTAGCTGTGGCTTGGCTTCTTTCAACGAAGTCACCACCAGCGGCGATTCTCATACCTTCTAAGATTCTGATAAGACCCGCACCACCAGAGTCGATAACACCAGCTTCTTTTAAGACTGGTAATAATTCTGGGGTTCTTTTTAAGGATTCTCTTGCTTCTTGAAGCATGAGATCTAAGCACTTTTCAATGCTCATGTTATCTTTAACGTTATCTGCGAGGAATTGGCTGGATTCACGGATAACTGTAAGAATTGTACCTTCGACTGGATTAACAACCGCTTTATAAGCCACTTCAACGCCTTTTTGGAAAGCAGCGGAGAAAGCTTGTGCATCAACTTCTTCTACACCATCTAAGCCTTTAGAGAAGCCACGGAAGATTTGACTGGTGATAACACCGGAGTTACCTCTAGCGCCCATTAATAAGCCACGAGAGAAAACTTTACTAATTTCGTAAGCGGATTCATCACTACGGTTTTGAATTTCTTTACTACCAGAAGTAAGAGTTAAATTCATGTTCATACCAGTATCGCCATCTGGGACTGGGAAGACGTTTAAAGCGTCCACTTCTGGATAGTGGTTGTATAAATTATTGCTTCCTGAAATAAGAAGCTGTTTTAAAGACTGTCCGTTTAAAGTTCTCATATGTATTAGTGAGAGGATAGTTGCTCACCGTAAACGTTTACACCTGTGCAGGATTTATTAAATTGCTTATTGAGTTGGTACATAATGGTTTTTTGGCATTCAACGAGAGCTTCGGTAATCTTAACTTCGTTAGAAAGCACTAAATAAACGTCGACGGTAAAGGTACGATTTGCGAATTTCTTCACATAAATCGCTTGATCCTCGATAATTCCTTTCTTAATGCGTTTGTCAACGCGGAGGGTATCTTCGCGTCTAGCGATATCTACGACACCATAGCATGCAAGCGCAGCGGCTCTGGTCGCGTCTTTGATATCTTGGGTGTGATAATAAACTTGGGTATTCGTGTTCTTTTCCATAAAGCAGTGATATTTTACATAGTAAACGGGTTTATGTCAAACAATGGAGAATAAAATCTTAATATTGTCACATAAAACGGCACATTATCGTCTTAATAAAGAGAGCAAAGGAAGGAAGTCTTGATAGACATCGCCATAGGAAACAATAACGTGATTCCCAAAGCTGGCCTTAAGAATTTCAAGGAGTCCTTCTTCACCCAACGCAACCGATATTTGCGTTCTGCAGTATCCAGGAAGTGAGAGATTTTCTTTCAAAGTCGCTGGGATACAAAGAGTATTATCTATGGTGTAATCAGGCGCAATTTTGCATAGTGTGATGCGGCCTTCTGGGAGTTCGCCTTTCACACCAATTCCTAACCCACTTTCAAAATGTGTTGTGAGCTTATATGATGTCACCATATTAAGTGGGACGGTGCAATGCGCGAGCATGATGGAATTATCTTCGTAATTGAATTTTGATGGATTTGCCATGAAAGAGCTGCGATTTGTTAATGAATTAACAATATGCATAGTAACTAAGCTAGGTACATCCCCTTCACAGCCAGATGTAATGCCTTCTTCATTGAGCATCGCTAAGGCTAAACATGCTGTTTGTTTGTATTTTTTCAAAATATCAAAGCAACGGATTGTTAACCCATTTAGTTGATACTTTGCAATTAACTTTTTAAGGGCATTATAGATCACAAGAGAGAACTGTAAGTCATCACGAGATTCCGCTTTGGTGAGGAATTCTTTGGCGTGTGGAACGAGGTTCACATCAAGCATTTCTTTTTCTTCTTGCTCAATTAATTCTTCAAGTTCTTTCATCTTGATCTTCACGATATTTTGCTTAAAGTTTTGATAAATCATCTTAGGTTCCACAGGGGAAGCAATAAGCCAATTGGATGGATTTCCAATTAAACCTAAACGATTATCCTTAACATTGTTATAAGCGTTAATGATCGTCGCAATATGTTTAATCATATTAGCAATGTGATTTTCATCACCCACTAATAGGAAACAAAGTTTATTATGATTTTCTAAATATGTTTTAATCTCTAAAGAAGCTGGTAAAGAATTGTTCCTTGAAGTAGATAAAATGACTAATGGTTCTGGTAACTCATTTAGGCGTTTTAAGAAGAGATTTTCTGTGCCGCCTGAACCGATAAGGATAATGTTAAAAATTGGCTCCTTAGCGTTCTCTAGCACGATTAAATCGTCATTCATCAAATAATTGTTGATTTCATCAACAAACAAAAGGTCTTCTTTGAGGATCTTATCTTCCTTCTTGGAAAGGAAACTATATAAAGGCACTAAATTAATATTCATATTAATATCTTAATATAATGCTACAAAAATAAAAAGTGGCACACGCCACTAATTATTTGTATACGTTGTCTTGTTAATCGGTTGGACCCTTTTCAACATTGATAATTCCATCTTTGCAAGAAACATCAAAAGCGGGCGCTCTATAATTCCAGCGTTCTTCTTTTGTAATAGCGTTCCATTCCGCTTTTGTACCTGCATAATCGATTTTTTGTAAAGAAATGCAACTAGTAAGAATCTCTTTATAAATCTTAGTAATTGTGGAAGGAAGCACTATTCTTTTCACATACATGCATTGATCAAAACCTTCATGAATCTCTTTAAAACCTTCTGGCAAGGTAATCTTTTGAGCGGATAAATAACCAAACCCATTACCATAATCTCTGACAACTTGATATTTCGCACCAGTGTGATCAACGTATTTTGATGGAATGACTAAATCTGTATCTTTACATTCTTCCGAACGGACTTGAATGGCAACTGTACCAGATTCACATTCGGAGAATGAGTGATTAAACTTCGTGGAATTCTCATCAAATGTTAACTCGTCGCTACTATTATCAGTATTATTGGATGAACTTCTATTATTATTCGATGAACTAGAACGATTATCATTGTCATCATCATCGTCTTCATCGTCATCAACATCCCACCAATCTTCGTCGTCATCATCATTACGACCGAAAAGATCGATTGTGTCATTACCCCAATTGCCTGTCTTATTGCCCATAATTAAAAACTTATAGGCATCCATTTGACTACAACTAGTCAAAGTAATAGCGATAAAAACTCCGGTTATAATCTTAATAATATTCTTCTTCATATTATTAATTATTCAGCTTTTTCCTCGTGTTCCTCGTGTTCCTCGTGTTCCTCGTGTTCCTTGTGTTCCTCATGTTCCTCTTTGCTTTCGGCTTTATTTGTTAATGTACTGAAAAGATAGAAAGTAAAGATCGCATAAATGGCGACAAGAAGAATATCAACATTACCTAAAACTCTAGAATTACCAGATATATCAAATAAGATGTTGAGCAATAACGCTAAAGTGAAAATCGCGGAGAATAAATAAGCAAAACGCATCAAAGCATCTTTATTAACTGATCTTGCGATAATATAAACAACGACAAATCCTAACGCCGCGGCCATACTTAAGATTTGCACTGTCCAGGCGGTTGGGCCCATTAAACCATTGATTTGTGCACCATTAACGGTGGTTAATAAGAAATAGATAAACATGAAGACACCAAATAAAGAAACTGAAAGAACTTCAAATATTTTCTTAAGTTGGGGACTAAACTTGTTACCAATCAAAATGCCTAAAATGCCAACCGCCAAATAATAAACAGAAAGGACGACGGCAAAAATACCAATGGCGAGACCTGCTCCATTAAGTGATAAATAGTTTAAAAAGTTTAAGAGTAATAAGGCGCCAAAAATAATTAAAATGTTTGGTTTAAGAAAATCGCCAATTTTTTTCATAAAAATACTTCTCCCTAAATGTATTATCAGTCTATCAATACTTTTTTATTTATTCAACAGATTAAAATACGCATAAAATAAAAAAGCCCGGCGGCTCGCTATTTTGTCCCGAAGGATATCTTCGCCACTACGGTGCTTAACTTCTGTGTTCGAGATGGGAACAGGTGTGTCCACCGCGCCATCGCCACCAGACTTTTTTA
>JBGUMU010000068.1:0-36533 GCA_045116995.1 Bacilli bacterium | reverse complement strand
ATTACCAATTGTTCGTAGAACAGGTGGCTTAAAAGATAGTGTTATTTGCTATGACGGCAATAACGCTGAAACTAGTAACGGCTTTGGTTTTGACGCCTATAGTGTTTATGAGATGACACGTACCTCTCACTATGCTTATGACGTCTATAATAATAAGAAATTACTTCATCAATTGATGAAAAACGCCATGAATACTGATAATTCATGGTTGAAGAGTACCTTAGAATACATTAAACTTTATAAGGCGTTACTTAACAAGTAACCTTCTTAAAGGAGAATGTATTATGGGATTCAATCATCGTGAAATCGAAGCCAAGTGGCAAAAGTATTGGGAAGATAACCAAACATTTAAGACTGATGTCTGGGATTTTAGCAAACCTAAATTCTACGCATTAGATATGTTCCCTTACCCAAGTGGTGTGGGTTTACACGCTGGTCACCCAGAAGGCTATACCGCGACTGATATCGTTTGTCGTATGAAAAGGATGCAAGGCTATAATGTCCTTCACCCAATGGGCTACGACTCTTTCGGTTTACCTGCGGAACAATACGCTATTCAAACAGGTAATCACCCAGAAGGTTTTACCCAAAAGAATATTGCATACTTCACAAAACAACTTAAAGAACTCGGTTTTGACTATGACTGGGATAGAGTAATCGCCACAAGTGATCCAAGCTTCTATAAATGGACACAATGGATTTTTAAAGGCCTCTTCTTAGATGGTTACGCTAAATACATTGATATGCCAGTTAACTGGTGTGAAGAACTCGGTACTGTCTTAAGTAATGACGAAGTCATTGATGGTAAGAGTGAACGCGGTGGCTATCCTGTTATTAGAAAGAACCTTAAACAATGGGTTATCGATCAACCTAAATTCGCTGAACGCTTATTAGAAGGTTTAAATAGAATCGATTGGCCAGAAAGTACTAAAGAAATCCAAAGAAACTGGATTGGTAAAAGTATCGGTGCGGAAATCAAATTCCAAGTCGCTGATAGCGATGAATCATTCATCGTCTTTACCACCCGTGCGGATACATTATTCGGCTGCACATATTGTGTCTTATCTCCTGAACACGCTTTAATCAAAAAGATTATGAGCAAAGAACAAGAAAAAGATGTTCTTGCTTATATTGATGCCGCTAGTAAGAAGAGTGAAATCGAAAGAACATCAACTTCTAAAGATAAGACCGGTTGCTTTACTGGTGCATATGCCATTAACCCAGCGAATGGTAAAAAAGTTCCAATCTATATTTCTGACTATGTCTTAGCTAGCTATGGTACAGGCGCCATTATGGCGGTCCCAGCCCATGATAGTAGAGACTATGCCTTTGCTAAAAAATATCACTTAGATATCATCCAAGTCTTAGAAGGTGGCGATATCTCTAAAGAAGCTTATGAAGAAGATGGCTTACACATCAATTCTGGTTTCTTAAACGGTATGAATAAAGAAGACGCCATTAATAAGATGATTAATTTCTTAAAAGAAAAAGGTATCGGTGAACAAAAAGTTAACTATAAATTTAGAGAATGGGTCTTTGCCAGACAAAGATACTGGGGTGAACCAGTCCCTGTTGTCCATTTAGATGATGGTAGTGTTCACGCTTTAGATGATGATGAATTACCACTTGTTCTTCCAGAACTTGATGACTATAAAGGTCATAATGGTAAAGCACCATTAGAAAACGCAACTGAATGGAAAGAATATAACCGTAACGGTATCCATGGTAAACGTGAAACAAGCACAATGCCAGGCAGTGCGGGTTCTTCTTGGTACTTCTTAAGATATGTTGATCCAAAGAATGATAAAACATTCTGCGATAAGAAACTCGCTGATCACTGGCTACCAGTGGACCTTTATATCGGTGGTCCAGAACACGCAGTTGGTCACTTAATCTATTCCCGTATTTGGACTAAATACTTATATGACAAAGGCTATATCAGCTTTGATGAACCTTTCCAAAAACTCGTCCACCAAGGCATGATCTTAGGTAGTAATAACATTAAGATGGGTAAACGTTATCCAGAATTCGTTGTTAACCCAAGTGATATCGTCGCACAGTACGGCGCAGATACATTACGCTTATACGAAATGTTTATGGGACCACTTGAAGCGAGTAAACCATGGTCTAATCAAGGTGTCGAAGGTGCGCATAAATTCTTAGAAAGAGTCTATCGTATTATTATTGAAAATAATATTGTTAGTGAAGAAGACACACCTGAACTTGATTTAGTCTATAACCAAACAGTTAAGAAAGTGAGCGAAGACTTCGCTAATCTCTCATTCAATACCGCGATTAGCCAAATGATGATTTTCATTAATGAAGTCTATCGCGTTAATAAATTAAGCAAGAAATACGCTGAAGGTTTCGTTAAACTCATCTCTTGTATTTGCCCTCACTTAGGTGAAGAAATGTGGCAATTACTTGGCCACAACGAAACGATCGCATTTGCGGAATGGCCAAAATATGATGAAAGCAAATTAGCGCTCAATACCATTAAGATGGGTGTCAGTGTTAACGGTAAAGTTAGAGGCGAACTTGAAATCGCTAAAGACGAAGACGATGAAGTGGTGAAAGCCGCCGCTTTAGCCCTTGAAGGCGTGAAACGTAACCTTGAAGGTAAAGAAATCAAAAAGATTATCGTCGTTAAAAACCGTATCGTTAATATCGTGGCAATCTAGGAGAATATATGAACATTTGTTTTGATGTTGGTAATTCCACAATTGGTATTGGTGTTTATAAAGATAATGTTCTTTTCGAAAGAATGACTTTTAACACTGATGTCAAATTAACAGAAGATGAATTCTATCATCTCTTCAAAAACAAGATTAATGAATTAAATATCAACTTAAATGATGTTAAAAACATCATCTATTCTTCTGTTGTCCCTCAAATCAATTTATCAATCTTAAATGCTTTAAAAAGTTTAATTAATATCGAACCAATCCTTATTGGCCCAGGCACTAAAACAGGTTTATCCATTAAAGTTGATAATCCTAGTGAAATTGGTAATGACTTAATTGCCGATTTAGTGGGCGCGAAAGAGAAGTTTGGCTATCCATGTATCATCGCTGATTTAGGTACCGCTAGTAAGATTCTTTTGCTTGATAAAACAGGTACATTTGTTTCTTGCCTTATCATGCCAGGATTAACACTCAGTGCAGAATCTTTATCCAATAAAGCTGCATTACTTCCAGAAGTTAGCCTTATCGCTCCTAAATCAATTTTAGCGAAGAATACCTTAAGTAGTATGAACGCTGGTATTACCTATGGTCACGCTGATATGATTTTAGGCTTAATCAATCGCACAGAAAAAGAAATCGGCTACCCATGTAAGCATATTCTTACAGGTGGTGGTGCAATATATGTTAAAGAAATACTTGGTGATAGTTTTATCTATGATAAGAACCTTAACTTAGATGGATTAAACATCATCATCAATAAAAACATCAAGAAGGAGTAGTTATGGAAAAAGATTTTTATAAAAAACTTACTGCTTCATATGAAGCTGAAATGATGGAAACATTAAAAGAATTCATTGCTATTGATTCAACATATGATGAAACAACAGTGGATGAAGAAAATCCATTTGGTAAAGGCGTCAGTAAAGCACTTCAATTCATTGCAGAAGTCGCTAGAAAAGACGGCTTTATTGTTAATAACTACGGTAACTACGTAGTAGAAATCTTAACGAATGAATTAGATAAGAACGTCACCATTATGGCGCACGCTGATATCGTGCCTGTGGGTACAGGTTGGCCTCAATCCCCATTTGAAATGGTGGAAAAAGATGGCTTCTTATACGCTCGTGGTGTCGCAGATGATAAAGGTCCATTACTCTCTTGCTATTATGGCTTAAAAGCCTTAAGAGATAATGGCCTACTTGGTAACTATCAAGTCCGTTTCTTAGTGGGCGGCAATGAAGAAAGAGGTAGTGCTTGTATGGAACACTACTTCCATACTTTAAAAAAGAAACAACCAACATATGGTTTTTCTCCAGACAGTGCTTACCCATTAACGTACGCTGAAAAGGGTATCATCGGCTTTAAAGTTAAAAAGAATGTTAAATTCCCTGAAGTTAAATCTATTAAAGGTGGTGTCGCCTCTAACTCCGTTATTGAAAAGTGTGAAGTCCTTCTTAAAGAAGACCTTAACTTCATCTCTTATTTAAATAATAAGGAAGCTGATTATTCTTATCTCGCTAAAGGAGATGAGATGTTATTAACATTTAACGGTTTAGCCGCGCATGGTTCTGTCCCATGGATGGGTAAGAACGCTGCCTTAGACGCTATTAAGTATTTAGGTGAATACTATAAGAACGCTGACTTCATTAAACTATATGAATTATTAAATGATCCTAGAGGCGAAGGTGTTAACGCTAGCGCTAATAGTGAAAATATGGGCACTAACTCCCTTAATGTTGGTTTATTCTCATATGAGAACGATGAATTAGAAGTCGTTGTTAACTACCGTCACGTTGAAACCGTGAAAGCGGAAGACATGATTAATAACATCAAAGAAGCTTCTAAACCATTTGAAATTGAAGTGGAAGGTATCTCACCTCTCCTCTTCTATCCAAAGGATAGTCCATTAATTACAACCTTATTAAAGGTCTATCAAGAAGAAACAGGCGACTATAAAACTGAAATCATCGCTTCTGGTGGTGGTACATACGCTAAAGAAGCCGATAATGTCGTGGCCTTTGGTATGGAATATCCAGGTCATGATCCAAAGATGCATGGGGTTAATGAAAATACCAAGAGAGAATATCTCGTTGAATCTATGGGTATCTATGCTCATGCCATCGTCGAATTAGGAAACTTAATTAAATAATGAGAACTAAATATAAACCTTGGGCCAAACCTTATATCGAAGAACACACCGAAGTGATGTGTGCTTTTGATGCGATTAATAATTATAAAAATTATTATTTAGAGATTGGTTCAGGCAAAGGCCAGTTCTTAGTGAATATGGCTAAAAACCATCCTGATACATTCTTCATCGGTATGGAACGTAACGTGACATGCGCTGGTTTCACCGCGAAGAAACTCGTGGAAGGAGAAATCACAAACGCAAAGCTCGTGTACGCTGATGCGGGTCAGGTATTACCATCTATAGAAGCTGAATCAGTAGAGGGTATTTTCCTTAATTTCTCTGACCCATGGCCAAAGAAGAGACACGCTAAAAGAAGGTTAACTTCTGATTCATTCTTAGGCCAATACTATCGTATCCTTAAGCGTGGTGGTAAGCTCATCTTTAAAACCGATAATTATGACTTATTTACCTACTCTTTAGAGATACTTGAAAACTCAACATTCAAACTATTGGAAGCTAACTATTCTTATGATGGTAAAGATCCATTTGATGAGATTACGGAATATGAAGCTAGTTTCAGGGAACTGGGTCAGCCAATCTATCGTTTAATCTTGGAGAAGTTATGATTGCTAAATACGGATTAATTAATCATTTCGATAAAATTAACGCTTACTTAAGTGTCATTTTTGATGAGCAACCAAAGTCTCTTTTACCTAAACAAGATGGTGACCTATTAATCTATGAAAGAAACGGTAAGATTTACCGTATCGATATCTTCAATTTAAAGAAGTATGTGAAGATTAGAATCAAAGGTCTAATCACTTTACCTAACTATGAACTCATTGCCATCCTTAATGGCTATTTAGGTAAATATGACATTATGCTTTTAAGTAAAGATGAATCAGGCTTCTACATCGCTAAAGATGAAGGTGTTTACAAAGTAAAAGTTAGAAAAGACACCCTTATTGCAGACGGTACATTTGTTAAAGAAGATCGCTTCGCAACTTATAAAGACTTAGATGTCGAAGAAGAAGATAAAGAAATCATCCTCGAAGATGAAATAAGCGATGATGATTTAGATAAAGATTTTTTCCAAATGGAGGAAAGAGAAATATGATGGAAGTAGAATTAAAGAAAGCGGGAAAGATCTCCCGCATTACAAACAAAACATTTAATTTCCCTAAAGAATTAGGTGAAGGTTTCTACAGTGCGAATTATTTTTTAAAGAGCCGTAAGATTGTGTCTGAAAACCTTCAAGGACACATTGTCACAATGCAATGGTTCCAAAGAAGAGATAACTCAATGTTATGTGGTGTTGATGAAGCCATCGCTATCCTTCATACATTCGCTGTTCATCCAGAAGAATTATTAATTGAAGCCTTAAATGACGGTGATATCATTCAGGCTAATGAACCAGTTTTAAAAGTTACTGGTACATATGAAAATTTCGGTTTCTTAGAATCCGTTATTGATGGCGTACTTGCACGCAGAAGTAGTGTAGCCACAAACGTCAAAGAAGTCCTCGATGCCGCTGGTGATACACCAGTCTTCTCCATGGCGGATAGACAAGATGATTACCTCACCCAAGTTGGTGATGGTTATGCCACATATGTTGCGGGTATTAATAGAGTTAGTACCGACGCTCAAGGCTTATGGTGGGGTGGTAAAGGTATGGGCACAATGCCACATGCTTTAATCCAAATCTGTGGTGGCGATATCTGTAAAGCCGCTGATTGCTACTTAAAGAGCTTCCCAGATGAACAAGTTACCGCCTTAATTGACTATCACAATAACGTTGTTAGAGATACATTAATCATCGCTAAACACTTAGGTCATAAATTAAGAGGCGTGAGAGTGGATACATCTAAAGCCCTTATTGACCATTACTTTGATGATAAAGATACCAGTGGTTTTGATCCTCATGGTGTTTGTAAAGAACTCATCATCGCTTTAAGAAAAGCTTTAGATGATAATGGCTTCAACTACGTTGGTATTACAGTTTCTTCCTCATTTAACGCAGAAAAAATTAGAGAATGGAAGAAATTAGGTGTTCCTGTTACTATGTATGGTGTAGGTACATCATTTGTTAACAATATGACCTGTGGTTTTACAGGCGACTTAGTTATGTTAGACGGTCAGCCTCAAGCTAAAGAAGGACGCGCTAACTACAAGAACGACAAATTAAAGAAAGTTCCTTATCCAATTTACTAGTATGATTTATGCCGCAAAAGAATTCACATTGAAAAACGGTTTAAAGGTGACTCTTAAGTCTCCTGAGATTTCTGATGCACCAAAACTCTTAGATAGTATTATTAAAACTTCCGCCACAACGGACTATATCACCTCTCTTCCAGAAGACTATCAAAAGTATTTAGATGATATGTCTAAAGAAGAAGCCTTTATAAGTGGTAGTAATGATAACGATAATAGCTATCTAATCGCTGTCTATGTCGAAGGCATAATCGTTGGTAACTGCTTCTTAGATTTCTTAGGAAACATTAAAACAAGACATAGAGGAAGAATTGGTATTGCTATTACTGAAGAATATAGAGGTATGGGTATTGGTTCTTTACTCTTTGATGAAATGATTAAGCTTGCTAAAAAGAGAAAGAACGTTACGCAACTAGAACTAGAAGTGATAAAAGAAAACGAAAGAGCTAAACGCCTATATACATCTAAAGGATTTGTTAAAACCGGTGATCGTCCAAGAGTGCTTAGATTACCAAATGGCAAATATCTCGATGAAGAGCTGATGGTTCTCTACTTAGATAAATAAGACATCTCGAAAGAGGTGTTTTTTATCATATGTAAATTGTATTGTTATTATATATCCTTATTATTTAACATAGTTAATATTATATACAGATATTTATGTAAAGCAAAATTGACATAGAAAAATATTGACATGATATTTTCGTAGTATTAGATTTTAAGCATGTTTTTTGAAAGAGGTTTAATACTATGAATAAGGAAGAAATCAAAAAAATCATTAAAGAAAACGATATCTCCTATATCAGAATGCAATTCACAGATATGTTAGGTGATATCAAAGCGGTTGAAATCCCAGTTAACAGAATCGATGATGCTTTAAACAATAAGATTATGTTTGATGGTTCATCTATTGAAGGTTTTGTCAGAATTAAAGAAGCTGATATGTACCTTCGTCCAGATTTAGATACATTCTTAGTCTTACCATTTGAAGATAGTTCTATCGGTGGTGTCGCTAGATTCATCTGTGATGTCTATATGCCAGATGGCACACCATTCATTGGTGACCCACGTTATATTCTTAAAAAAGAAGTTAAGAAGATGAACGATTTAGGTATTGAAACCATGTATGTTGGTTTTGAACCAGAATTCTATCTCTTCAAATTAAACGCTGATGGTAGTGTTTCCACTAACTGCAGCGATAGAGCGGGTTACTTTGATTTATCCCCATTCGATGGTGGTGAAGATGTGAGAAGAGAAATCGCCCTCATGTTAGAGAAGATGGGCTTCGAAGTCCAAGCCTCTCACCACGAAGTTGGCCCAGGCCAAAACGAAATCACTTTCAAATATACAGATGTTGTATCAGCATGTGATAGAGTCCAAACTTTCAAACAAGTCGTCAAGATGATTGCTAGAAAGAACGGCTATTTAGCAAGTTTCATGCCAAAACCTTTAAATAAACAAGCAGGTAACGGCATGCACACTAACTGTTCATTATTCACCAAAGAAAAAGGTGACTTATTCTATGATCCAAAAGCACCAATGGAATTAAGCGTGATGTGTGAAAAATGGATTACCGGTGTTCTTAGTCACGCTAGAGAATTAAGCTTATTAACAAACCCAATCGTTAACTCTTATAAGAGATTAGTCAGTGGTTATGAAGCTCCTATCTATGCTTGTTGGAGTGACGCTAATAGAAGTTCATTAGTCAGAATCCCAGCAGCTCGTGGTGCGGCTACTAGAACAGAATTTAGAAACGTTGACCCATGCGCAAACCCATACCTTGCTCTCGCGGGTATCCTTGCCTGTGGCTTAGAGGGTATCAAAAACACTAAGGATGCTGATATCATCCCACCAGTGAAAGATAACTTATTTGACTTAACAGATGATGAAATCAAAGAAAGAAAGATCGTTTGTTTACCAGAAACTTTACACGCTGCTATTGAAGACTTCAAAAATAGTAGTATCTTAAAAGAAGTTTTAGGAACACACTTGTTCCCAAAATATATCGAAGCTAAAGAAAAGGAATGGAAAGAATACCATACCACCGTTAGTGAATTCGAATTAAAGAAATATTTAGGTAGATAATTAAATGTGCGGTATTGTTGGTGCAGTGGGCTTAATTAGTCCAAAAGAGTATGTCTTTAAAGGCTTAAAGATGTTAGATTACCGCGGATATGATTCCGCTGGTGTAGCCTACTTTAATAGTGGCATCAAGATCTATAAAGATGTTGGTAGTGTGGAACACTTAAAAACAATCGTTCCAGAAGAAATCAAAACTAATATCATGATTGGTCATACTCGTTGGGCCACTCATGGTGCGCCTACAAAACTTAATACCCATCCTCATATCTCTTTCAATCAACGTATCTGCTTAGTGCATAACGGTGTGATTGAAAACTATGTCGAACTTAAGAAGTTCCTCTTAGGTAAGAACTATAGTTTTTATGGAGAAACTGACTCAGAAGTCGTTGCTAACTTACTTGAATACTATTATCTTCAACTTGGCGATATCAAAGAAACCATCAAAAAGGTCATGTCAGAGCTCAAAGGTAGCTACGCCATTACATTCTTCACCGATGATATAAAAGACACGCTATTCGTTTTAAAAAACGCCTCTCCTTTAGTGGTGGGCCTTGGTAAAGAGTTCAATCTCGTGGCATCTGATGCTTCCCCAATGATTGAATATACTAACGAGTTCATTGAACTAGAAGATAAAGAGTTTGGTTATATCACTAATAAGGAAGCCTGCATCTTTAATAAGAAAGGTGAAAAGATTAATAAGGAAACCATCCATAAGGATGTAGAGTTAATCTCTCATGACTTAAAGGGCTATCCTCACTACATGTTAAAAGAGATTGAGGAAATTCCTCAAACCGTTAATAGATTGATCGACACCTATTTCAAGAAAGGTAAATATCAGTTTGATCCAAATCTTCTTAAAGACTTAGATGAATCAGACCATATTATCTTTATTGCCTGTGGTACTTCTTATCACGCTGGTTTAGTCGGTGGTCGTTATTTAGAAAAATACAATAAATCTACTTCTAGATTCATTGCGTCTGAATGGGCCTTCCATCCAACATATCCAGGACAAAAGCCATTCATTATTATGATTTCTCAGTCTGGCGAAACCGCTGACTTGATTCACTGTTTGAAAATCATTAAAGAAAATAACTTAAAGAATCTTATTATTACCAATACTGGTGGTTCTACCTTAGATAGAAATTGTATGTATTCTCTTCTCCTCCATAGTGGGGTGGAAGTCTCAGTTGCTTCTACGAAAGCCTATGTTGCCCAAGTCACATTACTCGCAATGCTTGCAGGTGCCTTAGGTAATGATAAACAAGTCATCGCTGACTTAAGACAATCTCTTGATGTCGTACATGGTATTCAAGACCACTATAAGACATTAATCATGAAAGTCGCGGAAGAAATCAAAGATAAGAAGTCATTGTTCTTCCTTGGAAGAAGTTTCGACTACTTCTTATCCTTAGAAGCTTCCTTAAAGTTAAAAGAAATCAGCTATATCCATAGTGAAGCCATCCCTGGTGGTGAACTAAAACATGGTCCAATCGCTCTTATTGAAAAAGGTGTCCCAGTCGTGGTGTTCATTACTGATCCAGATACCGCTGCATCTATGAGAGGCAATATCGAAGAAGTTAAAACTAGAGGCGCGAAAGTATATACCATCGCCACTAAAAAACTCTTCAGACCAGAAGACACCATGATGGTGGAAGACTATGCTTACTACCTCAGTAGTGTCGCTATCGCATCAATTGCCTTCTATCTTGCTTACTACGTAGCCCTTGCTAAAGGCCTCAACGTTGATAAGCCAAGAAACCTCGCTAAGAGTGTTACCGTTGAATAATTAAATACCTCAGTGCTTAGCATTGAGGTTTTTCATAACTAGGAGATATAATAAACGCATGAAAGAACATAAACCTGTTGCTCTTTGGAAAGGTATAGTGGGTACAGCTTTGTCTGGCTTTTTGTTATTGTTCTTAACACCCGCTTATCTCATCTATTTAAATTATGATGGCGACAAAGAACAATGGATTTTGATTACTTTAGTGGTATCAATCGTTGTCTGTATTTTCACTTTGATTGTTAGCATTAGCAATCTTATATCTACAGCGAACTACAAAAGAAACGCAAGGATAGATTCATCTGTTATAAGTATCAAGGAAGAAAACGAAGTTCCTTCCAACAACAACGAAAAAACTGAATTACTCCATAAGCTTTTGGCTGAAGGTAAAATCACAATCGAAGAATACGATAAATTGAGAAACGAATAGACATGAATCAATTGAAAGAAATTCTTGAAGCCACATTTGAAAATACTCAATCAATCTACGAAAGAATTCTTATAGAATTTTACCCATCTTTAGGGTCGACAGGATTTCAAGAAAGAAACCTTACAGTGAATTTTTCCAAGGCTTATGAAAATGTTTGCAAAACAGAAAACGTTTTAAGCTGGTTTGAATTGCAGTTTGGCGATAAGAAAAACAATCATTTCGATTGTGTGATTATAAACAACACTAGAAAAGAATTGTTTATTGTTGAGTCTAAGCGCTTTACATCGTCTATGAAAAAGCAAAGTGTCTTAAATGACATTGGAAGAATTAATTCTTTTGTTAAGAACGGCTTAGATGAACGCTTTGATGATTATAAAAACTACAAAGTATTTGGTGTTATTCTTGCTGATGTTTGGAAAGAGAATAATACAAAGAAAGAGATATATCGCGCTTTCAAAGAAAAAGTTTTTTTCAAAGATGCTTCCTTAAATGAATCTTGGCATATATATGACACAAGAGACATACCGGTTAAAGGATGCAAAGCTGAGTATTCATTGCTTTCATTCGTATGGGAAATAAAAGAATAAATCAGAAGGAAAAATACATCTTCAGTAGTGGACTTTCTAAAGAAGAAAAGAAGTGGATTTTAGAGTGCATCGAATATGTCAAAAGCCTCAACATACCCATCTCTAATAATATCTATTTCAAACATTGCCGCTGCTTTGATGAGATTGGCTGGTGTGAAACTGAAGAAGATTCAAAGAAAGCAGAATGCACAATTGCTTTGTCAATTTATTTAAACTTGCATCCAGAAGAATACGAAAATGATTTTAAAGATACCTGTATACATGAATTGCTTCATACGATAAAGAACAAAGCAAAGAATCCACACAAAGGTCAGTGGAAGAAATATGCCGATATGATTAATCAACTCCATGAGAGTAATCCTGAAAAGCATAAATATTACATAATGGAAAAGTTTTGGAAGAACAATCTCAAAATAGCAAAGAGAATGTTTTCTGAGAAACATCGATAATGTTTGTCTAGATTTAATCAGCACTTATATATAAAATTAAAGACAGGATTTTAAATATGTTGTTTAGACGTAGAAGAAGAAAGAAAAAACTTTCAAGAAGCGGCCGAAAGGCAGTTTTGATTATTATAGGCGCACTTTTAATTACTATCGCAATCTCTACAATTGTTTCTTACTTTGGTGGAAAATTTGATGGCACAACGTTTGTCGTTGTAGCGCTTTCATTGATGCTTGCTTTTACAATCGCTGGGATCATCTTATCTACTCCGACTGTTAAAGGTAAGATAGGCGAAGCGAGAGTATCGCGCAGATTGAAAAGACTTGCAAAGAAGAATGGTGGTCAAATCTTTGATAATGTCATTATTCCTGGAGAAAACGATAAAACCTCTCAGATTGATCACATCTACGTGTGTAAACATGGCGTGTTTGTTGTTGAAACAAAAAACTACGCCGGTCGTATCTATGGCACTGATGGCCAACTAGAGTGGACTCAAGTCTTGGCGTACGGCCATAATAAAAACAAACTTTACAACCCAGTAAAACAGAACGGAACACACATAGGAAGACTTAAAGACGTCCTTAAGTTGGATGTGGCTTTCTTTTCAGTGGTTGTTTTCGTCAAAGCTAACATAGATAACGTCGATAGTGATTATGTTTATTCCATTAGAGATTTGAAATATTTACTTTCTGAAATGGAAGAACTACTTAATGACGGCGAAGTAGAAGAAATCTGTAACGTAATCAATGAATATAAACTTCATCCTGCTAAAACTGACAGAGAACACGTCAAGGAAGTCAAACAAATGCAACGCGATATTGCGCATAATATTTGCCCAAGATGTGGCAGTGAATTAGTTCTTAAACACGGGAAACATGGAGACTTTTATGGTTGCTCCAATTATCCAAAGTGCAATTTTATCAAGAAAAAATAAACAAAGAATTAAGAAATGAGAAGAAGACACGGGTTAATCATAGACAACGAAAAACTGATGTCTGAATGGGATTGGGAAGAAAACAACAAGGAAGGTCTTAATCCTCATGTTTTAACTGGTGGTTCAATCAAAAAAGCTCACTGGATTTGTTCAAAATGCAAAAATAAATGGACTACAAGAATTAATCACAGATTTGTTGATGGTACTGGATGCCCTGAATGTAGAATCAAGGAAATGGCGATTGCTCCATATGAGAAAAGTCTTGCCGCTCTTTTTCCAAATCTAACTAAAGAGTGGAGCAAAAAGAATCTGATGACTCCTGACACGATTTATCCACAATCAAATCTTCCATATTGGTGGATTTGCCCGAATGGTCACCCAGATTATGAAATGCCCGCTTCTAAAAGAACAGGTAGAGGAGATAAATGCCCGATATGTTCTAACCGCATAGTTGTAAAAGGAATAAATGATTTAGCAACTACATACCCTTTTTTGATGGAACAATGGGATTGGGAAGAGAATAATAAGGAAGGCCTTGATCCGACGACAATCAGTTATGGGCATAGTAAACCTGCTCACTGGAAATGCAAAAGAGGACATACATGGAAGGCTGTCGTCTATACTAGAACATCTGGACATTGCAATTGTCCAAAATGCAGTAAAGAATTAAGAACATCATATCCAGAAAAGATTATTGCGTTTTATATGTCTTTGTTATTTAAAGACACTTTAGAAAACTATCGTGGCAAAGAGATGAATGGAACTGAACTCGATGTTTATATCCCGTCCATTAAACTAGGAATTGAATATGACGGATCTAGGTGGCACAAAAAAGCAGAAAGAGATTTGTTGAAAGACGAATTGTGCGATAAGTTAGGTATCTTATTAATCAGAGTGAGAGAAAATGGCTGTGCTAAATACGAGAGCAATTCTTTGAAAATATACATAAATGAAAAAAGTGAAAAAGAATTATCAAATGCTATTCAGAGAATAATAGCAACAATTAATGAAAAATATAATTTTTCACTTCGATGCGATATAGATTTAGATCGAGACGGGCAAACTATCTTGTCTAATGTTTTATCAATAATCAAAGAGAACTCCGTAGCAAGGTCAGATTTTGCTAGTGAATGGGACACTGAAAAGAACAAAGGAATTGATCCAGAATACGTTTCCAAGAGTTCTAATAAATATTTCTACTGGCTATGCAAAGATTATAAACATAGTTGGAAGGCTAGGGCCAGTCATAGAGCTCAAGGTAAAGGGTGCCCTTATTGTTCTGGTCAGAAGGTTTTGGCTGGATTTAATGATTTAGAGTTTTTATATCCTGAAGTAGCAAAAGAATGGGATTATGAACTCAATAAAAAGAAGCCAAACGAAGTTACCGCTAAGAGTAATAAGTTGTATCACTGGATTTGCTCAAAATGCGGCCATCCATGGAAAACTAGAATATATGTAAGGACTGTAATGGGCTGTGGTTGCCCTGAGTGCAAAAAAACCTCAATTTCACAAAAAAACATCGCGAAAGCTGTTAAAAAAACCGGCTCATTAAGAATGACAAATCCGGAACTAACTAAAGAATTCCATCCAACTAAAAATGGAAATTTAACCCCAGACAATATCACTGCTAATCATAATGGGCCTATTATTTGGAAATGCTCTGTTTGTGGGTTTGAATGGCCTGCCGCTCCATCTTCTAGGAACCAAGGCGCTGGATGCCCTCATTGTAGTGGTAGGGTGCCTATGCCAGGCGTTGACGACTTGCTAACGGTTAACCCTGAGTTGTGCAAAGAATGGGACTATTCAAAAAATAAAATTCTTCCTTCTCAAGTGTTACCTGGAAGCGGTGAGAAAGTTTGGTGGATTTGTTCTAAGTGCAAAAACGAATGGGAAACGGAAGTCAAAGTTAGAGGAATAATGGGCTGTGGATGTTCAAAATGTGGACATTTGAAAACCGCTCAATCTAGTTATAAAAAAGTCAGAAATATAGATACTGGAATTGTATATGAAAGTATCACTAAAGCAACTTCAGAATTAGGCATAAGCCGTACAGCGATTTCTAACTGCCTTAATGGTAGGGCTAAAACTGCTGGGGGCTGCCACTGGGAATATGTAGATTAGTTTTGTTTGAATTAATTCAAAAATACGCTCTGTTTTCGTTCGTTGTTATAACATAACACCTTAGTGTGCTACAATTATCTCTGTGAGATTGAAAAAAAGTATTTATGATTATATGCCGAACATAGACGATGTTTGGGATTTTGAATTGAATAATAAAATAAAACCTGAAAATATTGCACCTAAAAGCAACAAGAAGTTTTATTGGAAGTGTCTTAAAGGGCACCCATCTTATCTTTGCAGCCCATATAAAAAAATATTCAGAAACTACGGATGCCCGGTTTGTTCGAATTATAAAGTCATTACAGGAATTAATGATTTTGAATCAAATTACCCAGAACAAATGAAAGATTGGGATTATTCTAAAAACACCGGTATTAATCCTAAGCAGCTTTCTTTAAGAAGCGTTACAAGAGTTTACTGGAAGTGTCATAAATGCGGCCATGAATGGGAAGGTTCTATAAGAACAGCTGCTAAAAAGAGCACTAATTGTCCAATGTGCAATAGGGCGGAAGTTGGAAGAAAGAGACACATTAACGCTTTGAAAACTAAAGGATGTTTTTCCGATGAAAAGTTGCTATTAGATTGGGATTATGCGAAGAATGCAAAAGATCCATCTGAATACTCTCCACATTCTAATCAGTATGTTTATTGGAAATGTCATGTATGTGGCTATGAATGGAAATCAAAGATTAGCAATAGAAGCAGTCTTGGAAGAGGATGTCCTTTTTGTGGAAAAAGAAAACTGATTCCAGGTGTTAACGATTTGGCAACAAAACACCCAGAACTAGCTAAGGAATGGCATCCAACAAAGAATGGTGATTTAAAACCATCTGATGTCTTTTCTAGCCAAAACCTAAAAGTTTGGTGGCTTTGTCCTGTCGGGCATGAGTACCAAGCAACCATTAACCATAGAGCTCACAAACAAGGAACAAACTGTCCTATTTGCAATAGTGGAAGACAAACATCTTTTAGAGAGCAAGCCCTCTATTATTACGTTAGGAAAATGTATCCCGACGCTATAAGCAGATATAAGCCAGATTATTTTGGCAAGTTTGAATTAGACATTTTTATTCCTTCTCTTAATACTGGAATTGAATACGATGGTGTCGCTTGGCACAAAAACGAAAAGTTTGAAAGAGAACACAGAAAGTATCTTTTATGTAAAGAACACGGTATCACACTAATCAGGCTCAAAGAGAAAATGCCAGAAGAGTTAGGTTTAGAAATTGCGGATACTATTATTTCTTCTGACGACTTTGAATCAGAGGTTGGTTTTACCAAAGTTCTTCATATGTTTCTCGAACATATTGATTATACAGATTTGTATTGGCTTAATCCGATGGACATTAATTTATCGCGTGACAGGTTTGAAATTATGAAATACGCCACACAGATTAAGCATTCATTTGCGGATGAGTTTCCGGAAAAAGTCAAAGAATGGCATCCAACTAAAAATGGGACGCTTAAACCAAATATGTTCAAGCCAGGAAGTACTTTCAAGGCGTGGTGGCTTTGTCCAGAATGTGGAAATGAATACGAACAATCTCTTTATCACAAAAAATGTGGAGGAGGTTGTCCTAAGTGTGCAATCAAGTATTCAAGGAACACTCATAGAATGAATTTGATAAGAAAGAATGGTTCCATTTCAAATCCAGCCTTATTAGAAGACTGGAATTATGAAAAGAACGAAAGTGGGCCAGATTGTTTTACAAATGGTTCAGATATAAAGGTATGGTGGAAGTGCCACAAATGTGGTCATGAATGGCAAGAAAGAATTGCGAATAGGCATCATGGAAGAGGTTGTCCTAAATGTGCAAACAGGAAGTTGATTCCTGGGCACAACGATTTTGCAGCAAAGCATCCGGAATTATTGAATGAATGGCTCTATGAGAAAAATGGAGATTTAAAACCCAATCAAATACACTATAAATCTGTTACACCTGTTTGGTGGAAATGCCCAGTCTGTGGTTATGAATACCAAGCGCCTCCAGTAAGAAGAAGCATAGGCAATGGCTGTCGAAAGTGCGCTGATAAGGCAAATGGGCTACACCACAAAGAATTGGCACTATCCAAAAATGGCTCGATTGCAGAGAAAATGCCTGAGCTTATTAAGGAATATTGCGACGATAATGTCTTGCCACCAGATAAAGTTTGTTGTAGCTCACACGATAAAGTTCATTGGAAATGTTCTATTTGTGGACACGATTGGTGGTCTCAGCCTTATTCAAGAAAAAGAGGCAGCGGTTGTCCAGAATGTGGAAAGATAAAATCTGCTGCTTCAAGAAGAAAGAGGAAATAAATTATTATATAAAATTCATATAGTAACCCTAACAATATAAGTATTTTATATGTTTTCTTTATGTAGCTAATATAGAGCTATGTTTATTAACAAGAGCTCAGAACATAAGGAACTTAAGAATAATATTCTTGCTTTAGCAGCAGAGGCTGTCAAAGCTAAGAAATTAGATAGTAGTGTTATCAACGCTACTACGGGCATGCTCAAGAATGAGGATGGTTCTTTGTATGAGTTCAAAAGTGTTGAATCTGTAATAAAAGATCTTAATGTTAATGAGAAGTTCGCATATGTTAATTCTACAGGTACTCCTAAGTATGCTGAAGCAGTGCTTTTATCAATCTTTGGTAAATACGTAGAAGAAGTTAAAAAGGAAGTCTATGTAGACTGCTTAGCCACCCCAGGTGGTAGTGGCGCGCTTAATCTAACTTTTACTAACTATGTCGATAAAGGTGAAACAGTCTTATTACCAAACCATATGTGGGAGAACTATCTCTCATATGGTGTGGAAATGGGCTTTAACAGTGCGACTTATTCCTTGTTTGATAAAGATGGTAACTTTGATATTGATGACTTAAATCATAAAGTCACTAATCTCAAACATACCCAAAATAAGATTTTAATCTTAATTAATGACCCATGTGAAAACCCAACTGGTTTTTGCATGAAAGAAAAGGATTACGATAAGCTCATCAATATCGCTAGAAATAATCCTAATACTAACTTCATCTATTTAATGGATGTCGCTTACTTTGATTTCTATAACGTTGATCCAAACATCATTAAGAAAAGATACGCTAAGTTTAAGGATATCCCTAATAACGCTTTAGCCTTATTTGTCTTTTCTGGTTCTAAATCATTTGGTCTATATGGTTTAAGAATAGGAGCGTTATGCGCTCTATCTAAAGATGAAGAAGAAATCAAAGCCTTTAGAAGAGTGTCTAACTTCTCCTGTAGAGCGAAATGGTCATCAGCGTCCACTCTTGGTATGAGTATTATTGAACGCTTAGTGTTAAACGAAGAATATATCTCTTCATATGAAGAAGAAATCAAAACAGTGTGTGCGATGTTAGAAGCAAGAAGTATCGCGTTCCTAGAAGCCGCTAAAGAAGTGGGGCTAGAAACATTACCATATGAAAAAGGCTTCTTCATCTGTGTCCCAAGTAAAGATCCTGAAAGATTAATGAATGAACTACATAAAGATGGAGTGTACGCTATCTGCACCCATAGTGCCCTTCGCATCGCGTTATGCGCTATCAACAAAGAAGAGGCCAGTCGCCTTCCTAAACTAATAAAAAGCAGAATAGATTAACTACTCTGCATTTTTTATATCTTGGTTACTTGGTACTTCTTTAGTGAAGATAAACATCAGTAATACCGCTAAATAGATACCGGTAATTGGAATGATGGAATAGGTAGTCATACCTTTACCGACTAAGACACCAATCACAATACCAACGATGAATGTCGTAATAATACTGGCATAGAGAAGAACTGTTTTCCATTTACCCTCTGCTATACCAGTAGATAGTAATCTCATGTTATTCGTGCACATCGTAGAAGTATATCTATAGCCCAAACAGACACGGAAAGCCTCAAACTGCATCGCACCAACTATTGAAAGGATACAAACGCAAACGATGTCCCAAGCGTCGTTTTTAGGGCATAAACCCGCAAATACGTAGCTCACAATGAGTGAGATAAGAACAATATGAGCTTGATACTTACATTTTCTAAGTAAAACAGCGATCACGCCACCTAAGATAAAGAAGGCGATAGGTAAGATAAACATCAGCTTAAACTCACCATTAGTTAAGCTAATAAAGAACTTAATTAAGTTACCTGTTTGCATCGTGGCGAATACTGCACCTCGATGGATAAATGTATAGGCGTCTGTAAAACCACCAGCGAATGTAAGTAGAATCGCTGATACTATTGAGATAATGTTTCTTTTGTTCATTGTTTATTGCCTTTAAAGGAATTCTTAATCAAACCTAAGAATAAAGGATGTGGCTTGTTAGGTCTTGATTTAAATTCTGGATGGAACTGTACACCAACGTAGTACTTTAGGTTTGGTAGTTCAACAGTTTCAACGATGAAACCATCTGGAGAAGTACCACCTATTACTAAACCCTTAGATTCAAAGAGTTCCTTATAGTCGTTATTAAATTCATAACGATGTCTATGTCTTTCACTAATGAGGTCTTTCTTATACCAGTTATTAAGGACAGTGCCTTTTCTAATCTTACATGGATATGCGCCTAAACGTAAGGTTCCACCTTTATCAATCTCATCATTTTGACCAGGCATAAAGTCAATGACCTTATTAGTGCTATATTCATCAAACTCACCAGAGTTAGCGTCCTTTAATCCGCAGACATTTCTCGCAAATTCAATAACGGCTATTTGCATACCTAAACAAATACCTAAATAAGGGATATCGTTCTCTCTAGCGTACTTCGCTGTGGTTATCATGCCTTCGATACCTCTATTACCAAAGCCACCTGGAACGATAATACCATCAATACCTTTAAATAATTCAGGAGCGTTTTCTTCAGTAATAGTTTCGGAAGAAATCCAGTGAATCTTAATATGCGTATTATAGTAATAACCCGCATGTCTTAAAGCTTCCGCGACTGATAAGTAGGCGTCGTGGAGTTCGACATATTTACCCACTAAAGCGATATGAGTGTAGTATGGTCTAGCTTTAATTCTATTAACCATTTCACTCCAGTCTTTAAGATCAGGAGTTTTAGTCTTAAGACCTAACTCTCTACAGACCACTGTGGAGAAGTTACTCTTCTCTAACATTAAAGGGGCTTCATATAAGTTAGGTAATGTTAAGTTTTCAATAACGCAGTCTCTTTTGACATTGCAGAATAAAGAAATCTTTTCAAATATGGCTTCTTCAAGAGGTTCATCACATCTAAGAATGATGATATTAGGATTAACACCCATTCCTTGAAGTTCTTTAACACTGTGTTGTGTTGGCTTTGTCTTATGTTCTTCAGAACCATGGAGATAAGGCACTAAGGTGACATGGATAAATAAACTATTTTCTTTACCAACTTCTAGTTGTACTTGTCTAGCGGCCTCAATGAATGGTTGAGATTCAATATCACCAATGGTGCCACCGATTTCGGTGATGACCACATCAGCGTTAGTCTTCTTACCAACGTTATAAATAAATCTCTTAATTTCATTAGTGATATGAGGAATAACTTGGACAGTACTACCAAGGTATTCGCCTCTTCTTTCTTTATTAAGAACATTCCAATAAACCTTACCAGTAGTGAGGTTAGAGTACTTATTTAAATCTTCATCGATAAATCTTTCATAGTGGCCTAAGTCTAAGTCAGTTTCTGCGCCATCTTCGGTAACATAAACTTCACCATGTTGATATGGAGACATAGTACCTGGGTCAACGTTAATATATGGGTCTAACTTTTGTGCGGCCACTTTTAAGCCACGTGATTTTAATAATCGACCTAATGAGGCTGCGGTAATACCTTTACCTAAACCCGAAACAACACCGCCTGTTACAAATATATATTTACTCATAAAACTATTTCTCCTTTCTATTCCCACTCGACAGTTGCCGGTGGTTTGCTTGTAATATCATATGTCACACGATTAATACCTTTAACTTCGTTAGTAATACGTGAACTGATATGTTCTAATACTTCATATGGCACTCTAGTCCAAGTCGCGGTCATAAAGTCATCCGTAGTGACCGCTCTTAGAGCTAAGGTATAGCCATATGTTCTCGCGTCTCCCATTACCCCAACAGATTGTGTATTAGTGACTACTGTGAAGTATTGGTTTGCTAATTTATCTAAGCCTGATTTCTTAAACTCTTCTCTAAGAATCGCATCAGAATCTTGGGCTATCTTAATCTTCTCTTCAGTTATTTCCCCAATAATACGAACCGCTAAACCTGGTCCTGGGAATGGTTGTCTATAAACTAATTCTTCTGGTAAACCTAACTCTAAGCCTATGGCTCTCACCTCATCTTTGAATAAATCTCTTAGAGGTTCGATGATTTCTTTAAAACCAATATCTTTAGGAAGACCACCAACATTATGATGGCTCTTAATGACTGCACTTGAGCCTTTACCAGATTCAATGACATCTGGATAAATAGTGCCTTGGCTTAGAACATCGATATTACCAATCTTCTTAGCCTCACTTCTAAAGACTTCTATAAATTCTTTGCCAATAATCTTTCTTTTAGCCTCAGGTTCAGTGACACCTTTTAACTTTGTTAAGAATCTATCTTTCGCGTTAACTCTCACTAAATTAACATCAAACTTATCTCTAAAGACTTTCTCAACATAGTCACCTTCATCTTTTCTAAGTAAGCCATGATCTACGAAGACACAAACTAAGTTCTTACCAATAGCTTTATGTAATAGTAGGGCGACCACTGAGGAATCAAGTCCACCTGATAAACCAAGTAAGACACGTTTTCCTTCAAGTTCTTTTTTATACTTTTCAATTGAACTTTTCGCGAAGTCATCCATCTTCCAGTCCGCTTTACATTTACAAACATTAAAGATGAAATTAGCTAACATCTTCATGCCATATTCTGTATGAGTAACTTCAGGATGGAACTGCACACCATATAAGTTCTTATTAACGTTTTCCATCGCTGCACATGGACAGCTCTTAGTAATCGCAGTTATAACAAATCCATCTGGGACATCTTTGATGTAGTCAGTATGAGACATCCAACAAACACTCTTACTAGGAATACCTTCTAATAACTTACCACCTTTAACAAGTAGTTCAGTTCTTCCATATTCAGAGTTGTTCTTTGCAGAGACAATCTTACCACCTGTCATAAACGCTAAGAGTTGATCACCATAACAAATACCTAAAATAGGAATATTAAGTTCTAATATCTCTTTAGAGTAGTGAGGTGAACGTTCATCATAAACACTATTAGGGCCACCAGTGAAGATAATGCCTTTATAACCAGTTTCTTTAATTTCAGAAACAGTAATACGATCAAAGCCTTTGATTTCAGCGTAGACATTTAAAGAACGCACTCTACGTGCAATTAGTTGATTATATTGTCCACCAAAATCTAACACTAATATCTTATCCATGACCTATCTCCTATTTACTAATAGTGGCCTTATAGCCTAGTAAGTCTTTGTTCTTTTCTAGAACAGGATTTACATCATTAGTGATAAAGTCAGTCACTTGTTCACTGGCTCTACCAATATATTTAGAAGCATCAAAATAAGCTTCTTTTTGTTCTTTTGAAATATTTAACTTTTCTGAAGCACAAAGTCTTTCAAATAAGTCATTTGGTAAACCTTCTTTTTTCACGCGGTTACCCGCTTCTAAAGAAAGTCTTCTAATCTCTTCATGAAGTTCTTGTCTATCTTTACCTTCTTTAACTTTATCCATAAGGATATTTTCCGTAATCATGAAAGGTAATTCTTCTTTTAAATTCTTTTCGATAACTTTTTCATTAACGATTAAGCCATCACTGACATTGATAAGTAAATCTAAGACACCATCAATCGCTAAGAATCCTTCCGCGATAGCGATTCTTCTATTTGCCGAATCATCTAATGTTCTTTCTAACCATTGGCTAGAGGCGGTCATAAATGGATTCATCGCATTACTTAATACGTATCTAGATAGGGAAGCAATTCTTTCGCTTCTCATTGGATTACGTTTATAAGGCATCGCAGAGGAGCCAACTTGACTACTTTCAAATGGTTCTTCAATTTCTTTTTCGTGTTGTAATAAACGAATATCGTTAGTCATCTTCGTTGCAGAAGTAGCGATACCACTTAAGATGTTATAAACTCTGCAATCAACTTTTCTTGAATAAGTTTGCCCAGAGACTGGATAAACACCTTCAAAGCCCATCTTCTTAGCGATAAGGTTATCTAACTTCTTAGGCGATTCTTTATCATTAAATAGTTCAACGAAAGAGGCTTGTGTGCCAGTAGTGCCCTTACTCCCTAATAATCTAAGCGATGATAGGGTATATTCTAAATCGTTATAATCACTTAAAAAGTCTTGAAGCCACAACGTGGCTCTTTTACCCACAGTCACTGGTTGAGCGGCTTGGAAGTGGGTATAGCCTAAACATGGTAAGTCTTTATATTTAAGAGCGAACTTACTTAAGATATCGATAACATTAACGAGTTTCTTTTTAACAAGCTCTAAAGCTTCTTTCATGACAATGATGCCAGTGTTATCACCAACATAACAAGAAGTAGCGCCTAAATGGATAATGCCTTTCGCTTTAGGGCATTTATCACCATAAGCATGAATATGGGCCATCACATCATGACGGAACTTCTTTTCATATTCTTCGGCAACTTCATAATCAATATCAGAGATATGCTCTTTCATTTCACTAATCATTTCATCAGTGATCGAAGTTAAACCAAGTTCTTTTTCAGACTCCGCGAGAGCAACCCAAAGTTTTCTCCAAGTTGAGAACTTCTTATTGTATGAGAAAAGATATTGCATCTCTTTACTGGCATATCTTTCGGAAAACGGTGAAATATATTGATCATACTCGTTCATATAAAATTACCTCTTAATGTAAGCGTTTCTTTCTTGACCCACTGAGATATATTTTATCGGACAGCCAATTGCCTTTTCGATATATAAAATATATTTCTTCGCATTTTCTGGTAAATCTTCCCAGGTTCTAATGCTGGAGACATCGCTCTTCCAACCAGGAAGATATTCAATCACTGGTTTACATTCATCTAATAAACTTGGGAATGGGAAATCATCGATCTCTTTGCCGTTAAGTTCATATCTCACACAAACAGGGATTTGTTCCATATAGGATAAGCAATCTAACTTAGTTAAAGCGATACAAGTGGCGTTTTGAACTTCCACGCCATAACGAGTGGCAACGATATCAATTGGTCCTACACGTCTTGGTCGACCAGTCTTCGCGCCGTATTCCATACCAACTTCTCTAAGTTTATCAGCGGCTTCACCAAACCATTCACTCACAAATGGACCTTCTCCCACACAAGTGGAATAGGCTTTAACAATGCCAATGATTTCATCAACATTCACACTCGCTAATCCTGATCCTAAAGGAATATAAGAGGCTAATGTATTTGATGAAGTGGTGTATGGATAGATGCCATAGTCTAAGTCACGTAAAGAGCCAAGCTGTGCTTCAAATAACACACTCTTACCTTCTTTTTCGGCTTGTTTAAGTAATTTACCTGTATCACAAATGAATGGAGCAAGCTTAGCTTGATACTCATCAATCCATTTGGAAATATATTCAAAACTAAGAGGTTCCGCTTTATAAACACCTGTTAATGTTAAGTTCTTCCATTCAAGGATATCCTTAACATGTTCTTTAAGGTTCTTGTTATAAAGGAGTTCTCCTAATAAAACAGTCTTCTTTTGATATTTATCACTATAAAAAGGCGCAATACCTTGCTTCGTGGAACCATACTTCTTATCTTTAAGTCTTTCCTCTTCTAAAGCATCAAGCATTTTATGCCATGGGAATAATAAAGAAGCTCGATCACTAATCTTAAGATTATCTGGAGTAACACTAACACCTCTACTACGTAAGGATTCAATTTCTTCCCATAAGCTTTCTGGATCTAAAGCGACACCGTTACCTAAGATATTAACGATACCTTTATGGAAGATACCACTAGGAATAAGGTGTAAAGCAAACTTACCTTGTTCGTTAACGACTGTATGACCAGCGTTACCGCCTCCTTGATATCTCACGACAAAATCGTAGGAGCCACATAATAAGTCGACAATACGACCCTTACCTTCATCGCCCCAGTTAATGCCCACAATTGCGCTATTTTTCATATGTATTTTCTTTCCTTTTGAATGCCTTATAAATGATTAAAGGCCCTCAACTAGGCCATCATCTCGGTAAAACCGATACATTCAATTCACATGAGAATTATAGAAACTGAAATAATATATTTCTAATATGCAAAATATTTATTTATCATACGTTTTTTATATGATGAGGAAATGAAGGTTATAACTAATAAATAAAAAGCAAGATTATCGCTAACCTTGCTCTTCTTATTTTGATATTAGAAATGATTATTCAACGTCTTGTAAAGCGTCGTAACCTTCTTCACCGGTTCTCACTTTTACAACGTTTTCAACATCATAAACGAAGATCTTACCATCCCCGATATTACCGGTATATAAGACTTTCTTCGCTGTCTCAATAACAGTTCTAACTGGTATCTTAGAGACCACGATATCAACTTGTACCTTTGGTAAAAGGTCCGCTTCAACTTGAACACCTCTATAATATTCAGGTTTAGCTTGTTGTTGACCAAAGCCCATAACGTGGGCAACAGTCATACCCATAATACCAATCTTACTCATTGCCGCTTTTAAGGCATAGAGTCTCTCCTCTTTAAAGATAATTTCCACTTTAGTGAACTTGATACCTGTAGCGGATGTAGTTTTAACTTTCTTAACAGGAATGGCTTCATTAATTGGCGTTTCACCCACTAAAACAGGTTCAGCTGCCACATAATCAGCGTAAGCATTCGCCGCAATAGCGAAGTCAGCATAGGCATTAGTTAAGCCATGTTCAGTGCTATCAAGACCTTTAATTTCTTCTTCCTTACTAACACGTAAACCAACAGTCTTTTTAATTAAGAAGAATGTACCAGTCATTAAGATAGCAGTGTATGCTGCGACTGAAACAAAGCCTAAAGCCTGGACACCTAATTGATAGAAGCTACCAGTGTAGAATAAGCCGTTTAAGCCCGCTGGTGCTTTAGGATTGGCTAGTAAGCCAACCGCAATGGTTCCCCAAATACCATTTGCCATATGAACGCCAACCGCACCAACTGGATCATCGATATGTAACTTAAGGTCAAGGAACTCAACCACAAAGACGACTAAGAAGCCAGAAACAACACCGACAACAGTGGAGCCAATAGCATCAAATGCAGCACATCCTGCTGTGACACCAACTAAACCTGCTAAACAAGCGTTGATACACATCGAGACATCAGGTTTACCGTTTTTAATCCAGGTGAAGATCATGGTGGTAACAGTAGCAACTGCTGGGGCAATTGTTGTATTTAAGAAAATAGTGGCTAATTCGCTTGTACTAGTGGCAGCAGCGCCGTTAAAGCCATACCAACCAAACCATAAGATAAATGCGCCTAATGCACCTAACGGAATAGAGTGACCTTGAATCGCATTAACTTTAATAACTTTACCGTTTTCATCTCTTTCATATTTGCCAATACGTGGACCAAGGATAATCGCACCGATTAATGCGGCAATACCACCCACCATATGAATCGCGGTGCTACCAGCGTAATCATGGAAGCCTAAAGAGGCTAACCAACCTCCACCCCAAATCCAGTGCGCTTCAATTGGATAAATCACTAAAGAGATCACTGCACTATAAATGCAGTATGATAAGAACTTTGTTCTTTCCGCCATTGAACCAGAAACAATTGTCGCTGCGGTCGCGCAGAAGACAAGGTTAAAGACAAATGTTGAAGCCGCCGTAAATCCTTCCGCAGGATTTTCAATAAAAGCGGCAAATTTTGTAAATAAATCTAAATTAGGAATACCAATTAGGCCAAAGAATGTATCTTCACCCATCATGAGACCAAAACCTAGAACCATAAAGACGACTGTACCGATACAGAAGTCCATTAAGTTTTTCATGATGATGTTGCCAGCGTTCTTTGCTCTTGTGAAACCAGTTTCAACCATCGCAAAGCCTGCTTGCATAAAGAAGACTAGGGCTGCGCCTATTAGATACCAGAATTCAATTGTCATATCCATTTCCTCCATTGGACTGAAATCAATCCATATGGGAGGATTTTAAATGTTATAGAAATATTAATCAAATACGTATAATATTATGGTATTGATACGAAAATCGTATGATAGGAAATTAGTTATGGATATTCGCACATTGTCTTACTTTGTAGTTATCGCTGAAGAATTAAATATTACCAAAGCAGCGGAAAAGCTCTGTATGAGCCAGCCTCCTTTAAGCAGTCAAATGAAAGCCCTTGAAGAAGAACTTGATACAGTCTTATTTGTGAGAGGTAAAAGACACCTCCAATTAACTGAATCAGGAAAACTCCTATATAGACACGCAAAAGAAATCTTATCTTTAGTTAATAAAACTAGTGAAGAAATCAGAGCCATGGGCAAAGGTATGAGAGGTAAAATTTCCATCGGTTTAGTCGAAGGCAGTGCCCCAATTATCGCTGCTTCTTGGATTGAAAAATTTGTCGCAAACTATAACAATGTTGAGTTCTTAGTAGTGGATGGAAATAGTGACGAATTAATCGCTAAATTAAGAAGCGGATTAATCGATATGGCGGTCATCACTTCCCCATGTGATAACACGCTTTTAAATAGCTTTAAAGTAGGACAAGAAAAAATGACCGCATTTATGAGTAAAGATAACCCATTAGCGGCTCTTCCTGGTAATACTATTGATTTATCAATGTTGAAAGATAAACCTCTTATCATCCCTAGTAGAGAATCAATGAATAGAATGATTACAAAGTGGTTTAAAGAAATACACGCTGAACCAAAGATTGTTTGTCGTATGGATAACTACCTCGATGTTGCCGCTCTCGCGGGCCGTAATATCGGTATATCTTTATTCCCAAAAACATCTTATATCTTAAATGAACAGCTCGTGGCTAAAGAGATTGTTAACCCAGAGCGTTATGTGGAATATCTCTTTGTCTGGCTTAAGAACAAACCATTATCCTTATTAGATGAAGCTTTTATCGATCACGTTAAAGCGGCCACAGAAAACGATTAGCAGTTTTCTCTTACTAATTCGTCTTAATAAGTGAGAGGTGATAACTATGAAAAAGTCTTTATTATTCTTACCATTAATCGCTATCGCGTTAACTAGTTGCGATTTAGCTAAACCATATGACACTCCATACGAAGAGTTTTCTTTTAGATTAAATTGGGGTGTTCAACTTGATTCTTCTTATGATAGTAAGACTGGTAAAGTAGTTAAAGCTAATAAAGTCATAGAAAGAAAGCCTGAAGAATATATCACAACCTATCAATTACCAAATCTAGAAGAAATATATAACAAAGTTAAAAAAATGAATCCTTATTCTTACGCGAGAGATTTTAATCCATTTGCCACAAAATATCACATTGCTAGTAATCCTAACATTGATTATTACCTAGTCATCGGTGATAAGATAATCGAAGTCCAAGACTTCCCAATCGGTGTAGGGGCAGATGATAAAACCTTATCAAGTAAAGGTAAGAAGTTCATAGAACTTGTCTATCTAATCATTGATACCGTTCAAGCATCAGATGAATGGAAAGCCTTACCAGATTACGAATATTATTACGCGTAATAAAAGGCAATAAAAAACCGTCCCAAATTGAGACGGTTTTTGTTTGCTCTTTGATATTAGAGTTTACGGTTGTAGTATTCGACGATTTGTGATTCTGTGATATCTTGTGGTAATTCTTTACGTTCGACTTCACGGACATATTTACCAGATAACTTTTCAGCATCCACTTCAACCCAGCCAACTTTTGTGCCTAAGGTTTCGAGGGATTCTTTAATCACTTTGAGGTCTTTGCTGTTTTCTCTGACGCTCACGACATCACCAACATTTAATAATGCTGATGGGATGTCTAACTTTTTGCCGTTAACTTCGATGTGGCCGTGGTTGACTAATTGTCTGGCACCTCTTCTAGTTCTGGCAAAACCCATTCTGTAGACTAAGTTGTCTAAACGGGATTCGAGCAACTTCATGAAAGCAACACCGGTAACTTCTTTACTTGCTAAAGCAATCATGAATAAGCGACGGAATTGTCTTTCGTTAACACCGTACATTTGTCTTAATTTTTGTTTTTCAATTAATTGTTTTCCGTATTCGGAATTCTTTTTACGACGGGTGTTACCGTGTTGGCCTGGGCCATAAGGACGTTTCGCTAATTCTTTACTTGTTTCTAATGTGGAAAAGCCTAAGCGACGGGATCTTTTCCAATCTGAACCTGTGTATCTCATGTTCTCGTTTTCCTTTCTTTATTTCTTCTTGCAAAATAATGAATAGGTGTGAATTCCTTATCCCGGATGTTTGATTATACGTTTCACCTTTGAGCTTCGGTTACTTCGTCACAGCCGTATCAAACGTCGGTCGGATTGTATTCACATGCTGCATTACATGCAGTAAAAAATATATAGAAATAATCCTAATCTGTCAATTAAAAAATATATATTTTTGTAATTTTACTATAATTCTAAGAATGTTTACCGCTGATGAGGATACACTGGTGTCATCTACTGGGACACTAGCGTAGGCTGATCTAATACAAAGAACTATGAATAGAGCGATAAACAAAATGACGATAGAACCAGTAATAGCAAGAGGAATGATATTTCTCTTTGGCCAATGATTCTTAATACCTTTAACCAAGTTGACAATTGAAATAATCAAACATGGAACAAAAATAGCTAAAATCACACAGATGATAGCGATGACTACGATCCATAAAAGGATACCGACTAAGAATATTCCCATGAACGCCATGATGTTATTTACTCCTTTTTATTACTTCAGTAATAGATTGATAGCGCTAACTATTTGAGCGGAACTACTAGTAGTGCCATCTGGATGTGCAATCATAAAGCAAATTGCACACATTAAGAATATAAGCATTGCGATAATGAATAACACAGAAATTGGGCCAGTAATAGCAAGAGGAATAATATTTCTCTTTGGCCATTTATTTTTAATGCCTTTCACTAAATTGACGATGGCGATGATCAAACATGGAATAAAGATAAATACGATTGCACAAATAATGATGATTATGGCAATCCATACAAGAATTCCAAAGATTCCTACTAGAATCGTAAAAAATGCTGCACCGATAAATCCCATGCTAATACTCTATAATTTTAATGAATTTATCGCAATTATTTTAGAAATACATGTCAATAAAATAAGAAGCTTCGCAAACAATTATAAGTGTTATAACTATCGAAATAACGATAAATGGGGCAAGTAGTCTTCTTGTCCATTTATGCTTGATACATTGCACTAACAAAATGATAAATGCGGCAAATGCTGGAATTAGCAAGAGGCCACACATAAGCATTATTAAGTTACCTAATCCGGTTGCAAGTCCTGACATCATAAAACTATTCTACCATCTTTCTATAGACCAATAGTCATTAAACTAATAGCAACGCTATTGTCGTTTCTAGATGCTTCCGCCATTTGGCCTAAATACGCGATGGTTAATGCTACGATACAAACAGTGAACACAACAAACACAATACTAGCGATAATAGTGCCCACAATATGCTTTGATTTCCAGTGTGTCTTAATGCCATAACGTAGGTTATAAATTGCTAGGGCTAAACCTGGTATTGCGAATGCCACTAAAATGACGACAACAATCCAGTATAAAGTGGTGATGAATATTGCTGATAAATAATGCATTATGTATCCTCCTAAGACGCAGTTTTTCGTCTCTCACTTATTAGACACACAAAATATAGAAAACTGCTAAAGAAAATGCAAATTTGTATACTTTTTTCAATCTTGCTCTATTTAATAAATATTAATATTTCTTAAAAATGCTTTTATCTACATAGTGAAATTCGCTAGAATAATAGTGTGGCTCTAGCCAATTGTTTTATTAGTAAATAATTAGGGGGTTCCTTTTATGTATATATTGTTAAGTAACGGTGAACAAGCAGCTTTAATTGCCGCCATTATCGGTGGTGCAATTGTTCTTGGCGTTTTATTTTTCTTACTCTATCACTTTGTGATTTCTAGAAATAGAATCAAACACCAGGTACGTGAATTACAAAAGAAATACTCCTATTTAGATGCTCTTTTAATTGGCCAAGACTCCCAATACATCCATCGTTTAGAAATCATTTCTCGAACAAACTTACTTTATGTTGATAAGCATGAAAAGTTCTCTCGTAGATTTAAAGAAATCTATGAAAATGATGATAAGTTCGCTGAATCCATGCTTAAACAATTAAACGCTCTTATTAACAATAAGCAGTTCAAAAACATTAAGACTGTTATCGGTGACACTAAGAAAGCGATGAAAGTCTTTGAAGATAAAGTCAACGCTTTAGATAACGACTTATATACATTAATCAAACCAGAAGAAGATTCTCGTCAATCCATTCTTAAACTCAAAGAAAACTATAGACGTGTTAAACAAACATTCTACGCCAATAGCTCTGACTTAGATTTAGTGAGCTCATCCATTAACCAAGTCTTTGATAAGCTTGATCAAATGTTCGTGGAATTTGAAACACATATCGAAAGTGCGGAATATGATGATGCTCAAGGTTTATTGCCAACCATCAGTAAAGTTGTCACAGCTTTAGAATCCGCTTTAAGTCAATTACCAAATCTCTGTATCTTAGTGAATACAGTTATCCCAGAAAAAATCGAAGATTTAAAGAAAGATTACGAAGTTTTAGAAGCACAAGGCCTTCCTTTATATAACCTTTCATTCCAAACAAAGTTAGGGGAATGGAACAATGATTTAAACATTATTCGTACCCGTTTAACTAAGTTACAAATTGCTAATATCATGGAATCTTTAGACGCTCTTCAAAGTGAAATTGAAGAGATGAGAGAACTATTAAATAACGAACAAAACGATAAGAACTTCTTTGAAGAACATAACGAAGAAATCTATCAACAAGTCGTGGATTTAGAAAAAGGTTTCTTAAAGATCTGCTCTCTTTTACCAGAACTCTATCGTACATATGTGGTTACAGATGAGCGTAAAGAAAAGGTCGAACAATTAAAACAAACTATGAATTCCTTAGGTACCACTAAACAGTCCTTAGATAACTATGTTCATAGTTCTTTAAAACAACCTTTCTCTACCTTAAAAGGTAAACTCGATGAATTAAATAACCAATACGCTATCGCTAAAGAAGGTATGGAAGAATTCAAACAATATATCGAATTCTTAAAGACCAGTAGTGAAGAAGCCTACACTCTAGTGTTTGTTTATTACTATCGTTTAAAACAAATCGAAAGCTTGCTTAGAGAAATTGCTATTCCAGATTTCTCTGAACCATATCATGTGCGCATTGAAGATTGCTACGATTTGTTAAATGAAATCGATAAGGCCATTAAAGTGCAACCAATTGCTGTTGATGAAATCAACGAAAAGGTCGCTAACTTAAAAGGTAACGCTAATGCCTTATTCGATGAAATCGAAAACAAGTTCAGAGAAATGCAACTTGCTGAATCAGCGGTTGTCTACGCTAATAGAGATAGAAATCATCAAGATGATGTGCATCAACAATTAAGCGCTCTTGAAGAAGAATTCTACAAAGGCGAATTCGTGAAAGTCTATCACGAAGCTAACGCCATCTTCAAACGCATGCACGTCGAGGATACAGGTACTGCTAATGGCTAATATTATCTATCTAGATAATGCTGCCACCAGTAAAGTTGATCCTGAAGTATTAAACTCTTATAACCAAATCACTCTTAAATATTTCGCCAACCCAAGCAGCATCCATTCTCTTGGACAAGAAGCTTCACGTTTATTAGACAAAAGTCGTGAGCAAATTTTAAATGTTCTTAAACTCACTCACCACGAAGTGATCTTTACTAGTGGCGCGACTGAGGCTAATAATCTTGCTATTAAAGGCTACTGTTTTGCTAATAGCAATCGTGGTAAACACATTATCACCAGCGCCACTGAACATCCATCTGTTTTAAACACAGTTTTAGAGATGCAAGATTTTGGCTTTGAAGTGACAGTTTTACCAGTGAATAAACAAGGGCAAATAGAGGTTAAAACATTAAAGGCCGCAATTAGGGATGATACAATACTTGTTTCCCTTATGATGGTCAATAACGAAATAGGCGCTATTAACCCAATAAAAGAAATTGGAGAATACTTAAAGAAATTCCCAAAAATCGCTTTCCATGTTGATATGGTGCAAGCCATTGGTAAGATTCCATTGAGTTTTGAAAATATTGATATGTTCTCCATTGCTGGCCATAAAATACATGGTCTATTAGGTTCTGGCTTATTAATCAAAGAAAAGAAAATCATCTTAAAAGCCGTTAACCAAGGTGGTGGACAAGAAAACAATTTAAGAAGTGGCACGAATACCTTAGCGTTATCCGCCTCTTTAGCGAAGGCACTTAGACTCGCTATGGAAAGTGAAGCCACTAACTATAAGAAAGTGAAAGTCTTAAGTGAAAGACTACTCGCTTATCTAGAAGATAACAAAGATAAATATCTCAATAATTCATATAATGAAGATAATCCATATATCGTTAATTTCTCACTTCTTCATCATAAGGCTAGTGTGGTGGTCGAAGCCTTATCCAATAGAGGCATTATGGTCTCTTCTTTGAGCGCGTGTCATGCGAAGAATGAAGACTATAGTAAAGTCGTCTATGCGATGTATCAAGACCTCGATTTAGCGCACAATACTATCCGTGTTTCCTTTGGAAAAGATAACACACTAGAAGAAGTAGAGACTCTTATTACAAACTTAGAAGAAATCCTCAAGGAGATTAAACAATGATCACTTATGACCATATCATGATTCGCTTTGGTGAATTATCCACTAAAGGCAAAAACAAGAAAGACTTTATCCGTACACTCGCTGATAATGTTAAAAACGCCCTTAAAGATTGGCCAGAGTTATCATTTGAAACAAGATACGACCACATTTATGTTGGTTTAAATGGTTTAGACTACGAACCTGTTATCGAACGTCTACAAGACGTTTCTGGTATCCACGCTTTATCTTTAGTCTATAGATGTGAAAAAGATGTGGAAGCCATGAAAGAGTCCGCTCTTAGATTAATTAAGGAAGAAGAAGGTAAAACCTTCAAGGTCAAAGTTAAAAGAGGCGATAAGACGTATCCACTCATCTCTGATGAGATTACCCGTATTGTCGCTGGTCATATTTTAAGAAATACAGACCACTTAAAAGTGGATGTCCATAATCCTGATATTCTTTTATCCATCGAAGTTAGACAAGAAGCCGCTTATATCTTCTGTAAGACCTTCTTGGGCGCAGGTGGTTATCCATTAGGGGTAGGTGGTAAAACCATGCACATGTTAAGTGGTGGTATTGATTCACCAGTAGCCGCTTATCTTATGATGAAAAGAGGCGTTAGCATTGAATGTATCCACTTTGCTTCCCCACCATATACACAAATGGGTGTTATCTACAAGCTAGAAGACTTACTAAAAGTCTTAACTAGATATCAACCAAGAATTAGATTACATATTGTCCCATTTACTAAGATTCAAGAAGCTATCTATGATAACGCTCCTGAAAGCTACTGCATTACTCTTATGAGACGTATGATGTTTAGATTAGCGGACGCTCTTTCTAAACGCCGTAGATGTCCAGTCATCAGTAGTGGTGAATCTATTGGTCAAGTAGCAAGCCAAACACTTCAATCCATGCACGTTATTAATGCGGTTACTAATACACCAGTTATTCGTCCATTAGCGACCACTGATAAATTAGAGATCATTAAGATCAGCAAGAAGATTGGTACATACGATATCTCCATTAGACCATACGAAGATTGTTGTACAATCTTTACTCCAAAGGCTCCTAAGACAATGCCTCATCAAGATGAAGTTGAAGCGTTTGAAAAGAAGTTTGACTATGAGTCAATGATTAGAGATGCGATTAATAATGTTGAAGTAAAGATTATTACAAGCGACTCTCAAGATAACGATTTATTGTAAAAACATTGATAAAATCAAAAGAATCGTCACGTTGTGGCGTTTTCTTTTTCACCTTCCTTGTTTACATTTTTTAAAGAGATTATACTTAAACTAGATATGAACTTTTTTAAGAAAAACGCTGCTAATTTAATCACATTAATTCGTATCTTTGGGGCGATAGCGTTAATCACCTTAGAACCGCTTTCTCTGCCATTTTTTATCGTTTATGGTGTTTGCGGTTTATCTGATGCTTTTGATGGCTTAGTAGCCCGTAAATTAGGCGTTCAGTCAAGCTTTGGTTCTGCTTTAGACAGTTTGTCTGACTTATTATTCTATGGCGTGATGGCGGCTAAGCTATTCCCGACATTCCAAAGATTATTATTACCATATCAATGGGTCATTATCATAGTACCAACCGCATTACACTTTATCGCTTACATTATATGTGCGATTAAATTCAATAGATTTAGTGCGATTCATACATATGCGAATAAAGCATTAGGCTTATTAGTCTATGCTTTCCCATTCTTCTTTATCGGTGAGATTCCATTACTATGGACCATTTATATGATTGTGGGTGGAGTTATCGCTTTCTATGGCTCAGTAGAAATAAACTTAATACATATCATCGCTAAAAAGTATGATACGAGAAATAAATCAATCTTCTTTATAAGAAGAAATGAAGCTAATCCGATAGAAGAAGAAAAATAAAAAGGACGATGTTACTCGTCCTTTTATCAAATGCTTAATTATTCAATTAGGCCTTTTTAGCAGTTTTCACTAAATCAGCGAAAGCTTTTGGATCATTGATGGCTAATTCAGATAACATCTTACGGTTGATGTTGATGTTAGCTTGTTTTAAACCGAACATGAACTTGCTATAGGAGATATCGTTTAATCTGCAAGCAGCGTTGATACGTCTGATCCATAATTTACGATAATCTCTTTTGATGTCTCTACGAGAGATGTACGCATAGCGTAAGCTGTGCATGACTTGTTCTTTCGCAGTCTTGAATAATAAGTGTTTGCTACCGAAATAACCAGAGGCTCTTTTTAAAACTCTTTTACGACGGGCGTGTGTGACTGTGCCACCTTTA
>JBGUMU010000067.1:0-21018 GCA_045116995.1 Bacilli bacterium | reverse complement strand
TACCAATATTTTCATTCGTTTAAGGGGTTAAAGAGAGTTAACGCTTTAAAGCTTGCGGCGACCATAGAAATCGCTAAAAGAATGAACGAAAAAACACGTCTTGTTTATGAAGAAAAAGCAGAAGTAAATAGCGACTCTCTTTATCAGAGATACGCTCTTTCGTTAGTTGGCCAAACTCAAGAAAACTTTGTCTTAGTTATTCTTAATAAGAATAAACAAATCATTTTTGAGAAGATTTTATATAAAGGCGATGATGAAAATGTGACTATTTCTCCACGTGAAATAATCCATCTTTTAGTGCTCCATAATGGCTATTATTTTTACCTCATCCATAACCATCCAAATAACTCATTATCTCCCAGTGTTTCTGACATCACATTTACCGAAAAAATTAATAAGAGAGCAGAAAAGATAGGGGTTAAACTTCTTGATCATCTGATTATTGGACAAACAGGATATTATTCTTTTCTTCATTCTAAAGTATTTTCATAATTGAAAATTTCTTTAATTTATTGTTGAACGCTTTTATAACTTATGTTATATTACATGCGTTGTCGCCTCACTAGCTACAACCGCATAGAAAAGGTTTATAAAACTTATTAAGTACCTTAATAGCGAGTACTTAGTGATTAAACAGAAGGAGGGACATTATGTACGCAATTATTGAAACTGGTGGAAAACAAGTTCGCGTGGAAGTTGGTAGCAAAATCTACGTCGAAAAACTCGATGCCGAAGTCGGTGCAAAAATCACCCTCGACAAAGTGCTCCTAATCGGAGACAAGGCTCTTAAAGTTGGTAACCCATATATCGAAGGTGCCAAAGTTACAGCCAAAGTCGAAAAACAAGGCAAATGCAAAAAAATCCGCGTCTTCAAGTACAAAGCAAAGGCTAACGAACACAAGACCATTGGTCATCGTCAACCATATACTTGCTTAGTAATCGAAGCTATCAATGCCTAATCATGATTAAAGTGATAATTGGCCGTGCATCTAATAACCAAATCAACTTCTTAGAAGTTAAAGGTCACGCTAACTCAGCTGAATATGGACAAGATCTTGTCTGTGCAGCAGTAAGTGCAGTAGTGACTGGAGGATTCAATAACTTAGTTAACGTTAAGGATTACGAAATTAAGTTAGAAGAAGGACATGCATTATTCAAAAGTGAACGTCCATTAGATGCCCATGATGAAGTCGTGATTGAAACAATCGTGTGTGGGTTAAATACTATATGCGAGTCAAATCCGAAATTCATCACTATCAAAACCGATAAGTAATTCGGTAGAAAAGAGGAAATAAAGATGTTATTTAAATTAAATCTCCAACTCTTTGCTAGTAAAAAAGGTGTCGGTTCCACAAAAAACGGACGTGATTCTGCTGGTCGTAGACTTGGCGCTAAAGTCGCCGATGGACAATGGTGCCATGCAGGTAGCATTATCTACCGTCAAAGAGGAACAAGAATTTATCCTGGAGTCAATACCAAAAAAGGTAAAGACGATACCATCTTCGCCACATGTAATGGTGTTGTGAAGTATGAACGTTCTGGCAAAGACAGAACACTCGTGAAAGTCGTTCCACAAGACTAATTGTTAAAAAAGAACATTAAGACCACATTTTAGTGGTCTTTTTGTATGCTTTTCTTATATAATAGAAAAGAAAGAAGAAAAATTATGTTTATTGACCGTGCAGTTATTGAAGTAAGAAGTGGTAAAGGTGGCGATGGTGCCATTGCCTTTTTACATGAAAAGTACGTCGCTAAAGGCGGACCAGCTGGCGGTAATGGTGGTCGTGGTGGTTCCATCTATTTAAGGGCCAGCAAAACCATTAATACATTATTCAATTTCCGTCATAGTAAAACCTTCATCGCTAATGATGGCGAAAAAGGTGGTATTAAAAATCAATACGGTAAATATGCCGAAGACGTGATCGTCGATGTCCCAGTAGGCACTGTTGTCTATTTAGAAAAAGACAAAGAGTTCTTAGGCGACTTAAATGAAGACGGTAAAATCGTCATGGTTGCTAAAGGTGGTAGAGGTGGTAGAGGTAACTCCTGCTTCAAGAGTTCCACTAATAGAGTGCCTAAGATTGCGGAAAACGGTGAACCAGGTGAAAGAAAGAGATTAATTCTCGAACTTAAACTTTTAGCCGATGTCGGTTTAGTGGGTTTCCCAAGTGTTGGTAAGAGCACACTTCTAAGTGTGGTTAGTGCCGCTAAGCCAGAAATTGCTGATTATCCATTTACCACAATCACACCAAATTTAGGTGTTGTTTCTGTGAAAGATGGTAGTTCCTTCGTGATGGCGGACTTACCAGGACTTATTGAAGGTGCTCACCAAGGAAAAGGTCTTGGCTTACAGTTCCTTAGACACATTGAAAGATGCCGTGTCATCGTTCATGTTATTGACCTTTCTGAAACTGGTAGAGATCCATTTGAAGATTACAAAATCATTAACAATGAACTTAAAGAATATGGCTTTGCGTTAGACAAACGTCCTCAAATCATCGTCGCTAGTAAGATGGATGAAGAAGGGGCGGAAGAAAAGCTTAAAAAGTTAGAAAAACAAATTGGTAAAGAGATTATTCCAATCAGTGCAATCACTGAAGAAAACATTGATAAATTGCTCTATAAGTGTAGTGAAGTTCTAAAAGAAACTCCATTATTCCCACTTTATGATGCGAAGGAAGAAAATCTTGACCATAAGACATACACTCTTGAAGATGAAGAACCATACTTCACCATTAGAAGAATCGATGCTCATACATGGTCTATTGAAGGCGAGAAAATGCTCAAGTTCTACCATATGACCAATATCTCCACTGATGAAGGTATGATGGTCTTAATGAGTAAGATTCGTTCTCTTAGAATCGATGATGAATTAGAGAATAGAGGGGCCACTGATGGTGATACCGTCATCCTAGATGATTTCGAATTTGAATATGTGAGATAAGACTTATGAAATTAGAAGAATACTTAAAAGAAATCGAACAGTTCCTTAAGGAATATATTGAAAAAGCACACTGCAATAAATACATTCTTGGTATTTCTGGTGGTGTTGATTCTTCTTTATGCGCGGCTTTAGCCAAAAACGCTGTTGGCAAAGACCGCTTATTATGTTTAATTCTTCCAATTGAAAGTCAAAAAGCGGATGAAAACGATGCTTTGCTTTTGGCAAAAGAATTAGATTTAAATTATGAAATCGTTGATGGCACAGAAATCTTTAGAGGCTATGTTGAGACCTTTAAGAAACTCGGTCAAGATTTCGATAGAAGTACATTAGGAAATTTAAAAGCGCGTATTAGAATGAGCATTCTATATGCTTATGCGCAAAAATATAATGGTTTAGTCATTGGCACAGATAACGCTGATGAAAGATATACAGGCTACTTCACTAAACATGGTGATGGTGCGGCTGATATCCTTCCAATCGCCCATTTACTAAAAGGCGAAGTGGTGCAAGCAAGTAAGATTTTAGGTATCCCAGACCATCTTGCGAAAAGAGTTCCAACAGCCAGTCTATTTGAAGGCCAAACTGATGAAAGTGAAATGGGTGTGACCTATAAAGATTTAGATCATTACATCCTTGGAGGCAAAGTTGATGAAGCCGTTGAAAAGCGCATCCAACATCTCCATAAGATTAGTGAACACAAAAGAGTGCCTACACCTATGCCAAAAGAGTTCGATAGAGGTGAATAATGAAGGTTAATAAATTAGAGGTCATCTTCCTATCTAGTTTATTAAGCGCGCTCGCTGTTCTCCTTTTTCTTGTTCTATTTATCATCGTTAATTTGTAAAATTAAGGAAGGTAATTACTATGATTTATTCTTTAAAAGGCAGAGTTTTAATGACCGATGGTGATACCGTCATTGTCGATGTTCGCGATGTCGGCTATCAAGTTTTAGTGAGTCATATTAGTGACTATGAAGTTGGTCAAGAAGTGTTTTTATATACATATAATGTCGTAAGAGAAGATGAACAATATCTTGTTGGCTTCTCATCTTTAGATGAAAAGAAAGTTTTCTTATCATTAATTAAAGTTAAAGGCTTGGGTCCAAAGACCGTTATCGGTGCGTTAAGTGCGACCACTGTTGATGGCGTGAGAAACGCGATTGCCTCTAACAACGTTGCCTATTTAAAGAAACTTCCAGGCATCGGTGCTAAAGCCGCTAGCCAAATCATTCTTGATCTTAAAGGTGAACTCACTGGCACAAAAGGTGATCCAGGTGTTTACGATGAAGTGTATGAAGCTCTTAAAGAATTAGGCTTTAAAGGTGCCGCTATTGACCGTGTCTTAGCAACTATCAATGAAAAAGATGCTGCGCCAGAAGAAATCTTACGTATAGCTTTAGCTAAATTAAGGAAATAATATGTCTAGATTATTAGATGCAAAGAAGAATAGTAACGAATCACAAGAAGAGTTGTCACTTAGACCGCAAACTCTTGATGAATACGTTGGTCAAAAAGACTTAAAGGCCAATTTAAAGGTCTTTATCGGTGCCGCTCTTCATAGAGATGAGCCATTAGACCATATTCTTTTCTATGGTCCTCCAGGCTTAGGTAAAACCACATTAGCCTATGTTGTCGCTAATGAGATGCACGCTAACATCCATTTTGTTAATGGTCCAGCTTTAGAAAAACCTGGTGATTTAGGTGCCATTTTATCGAATTTAAATAAAGATGGTGGAGACATTCTCTTCATCGATGAAATCCATAGACTTCCACGAATAGTGGAAGAAACTCTCTATAATGCCATGGAAGACTTCAAATTCTCCGTGGTCATTAACCGTGACACAAGCGCTAGAACATTAACGATTGATTTACCTCCTTTCACCCTCATTGGTGCGACCACCCGTGCGGGTAATTTAAGTGCTCCACTTAGAAGCAGATTTGGTATTTCTGAAAAGCTTAATTTCTATGATATTGATGAATGTGTCGCTATCGTTAAAAGAACCGCCAAAGTCTTTAATACCACAATTGAAGACGCTGCCGCTTTAGAAATCGCTAAACGTTCACGTGGAACTCCACGTATTGCTAATAGATTATTTAGACGTGTTCGTGACTTTGCTAACTATGCTGGTCAAGATCACATTACCATTAACGATGCTTTACAAGCATTAAAAGCCTTAAAAGTTGACGAACTTGGTCTTGATGATGTCGATATCAAATACTTAAAAACCATCATTGAAAGATTCAAAGGTGGACCAGTTGGTTTAGATACTTTAGCAAGCGCGATTGGTGAAGAAATTGATAACTTAGAAGATGTCTATGAGCCATATCTTCTCCAGATTGGCATGATTGATAGAACCGCTCGTGGACGTGTTGCCACAGAGAAAGCTTATAAGCATCTCAAAATTGGTCATCAAACAACATTATTCTAAATAATGTTAGATTAAATAATGAATAATTGGAACAAGACTCGTCTTGTTCTTTTATTTTTAGATTAATGCATACAAATATATTGAATTACTTATGTAATTAGAGTATATTATTCAATGACGTCGCCTTACGAGCGAATGCACATACACGTATTAGGAGGAATAAATATGCGTAGATTATGGTCACATATTGTCATAGCGGCTTCTTCGCTATTGATGGTTGGGGCAACATTTGCCACCGTAGTTACAAATATGAACAGTAATATCGAATTCGAGAAAGGTCAGGAATTAACTTTCAGAATCACTGCTAAGGATGATGATGGTAATCCAGATAAAGACTACGAATTCACTGATGATGAAGCTGTTAAAGAAACCGCAAAAATCATGGAGAAGAGATTAGCAACTGCTGAAATCTCTCGTTATAAAGTTGAAACATCTGGTTTTGATACCGTTAAGGTCTCTTTCGTTCAAGATACCGCTCAAGAATACGAAATCATTCAAAACTATCTTTCATTCAACGCAACCTTAGCTATTTCAAACTCAAAAGAAACTTATGCATTAGCAACTGAATTCCTCGATGCTAATAAGCCAGCTTATCTTGATATTGTTAATGGCTATCCAACAATCGTTGTCCCAATCAAATCCGATAACGAATTATTCCAAGCTGTTTATACAGAAGCAAAAGAAATGAGTGATAACAACACCGGTGAAGAGGAAGAAGCTCATGAACACGAAGAAGGCGAAGAAGAAACTGAAACCACTCGTCATGCTTACCTCTATCTCTGGTATGACTATATTGAAGATTATTACTCATACGATAAGATTAACCAAAACTCCGCTGATACATATGATCAAGCGGTTGCCGACAAAGTCTTAATGAGATTTGATGCGGCCAATCCATTCACTGATGATGATCAAACCGCTTTAAGAGCCTACGTTAATCCAAAAACAAACGAAGATAACGAAGTTACTCCTGATAGCTTAGCACAAGCCTTCAAGAATGCTCGTTACTATGTAAACTTACTCAACGCTGGCAAAATGGAATACCATGTTGACTTCATGTTCTCCAAGACTGCCGACTTATTCGTTGAAAGTTTAGTCAACTTAGGTGAACATCAAACACTTGCCTGGAGCAGAACATTCATCGCAACATTAGTCGCTATCGCTGTTATCAGCTTATTACTCATCTACTTCTATAGATTAGGTGCTAGTGGTATTGCTGTGACATCCATTATCTCCACATTCATTGGCTTATTATTAGTCGTCGCCTTAGGCGCTGAATACAATATTGCCGGTATGGTGGGCTTAATTGCTTTAGGCCTAGTCAGTGTCTTAAGCGGTGTCATCTACATGAACAAATTCAAAGAAGAATGCTACCGTGGTAGAACACTTAAGAAAGCCAATGCTGAAGCGGCTAAGAAGTCCTTATTACCAATCGTTGACTTACACGCTGTTTTAGTGGCGATGGGTGTAGCTTGCTACTTATTAGGTGGCGTTATGATGAAATCATTCGCTGTCGCTAGTATCTTAGGTGGCCTTTCTTCCTTATTATTAAATCTCATCTTCTTACGTGGTATGCAATGGCTTGTCACTAACGAACAAGGTTTAGCTGGTCGTTATGACTTATTCGATATCGCTGAAGATCAAGTTGCTGATCCACTTAAAGAAGTCGACGCTAAATTTGATGAAAGCGAAAGAAAAGGCATGAGACAAATTAAACCTGAAAAGGATTATACAAAACTCAAAAAGCCTGTTGGCATTGCTGCCGCTATCTTATTTGTTGCTAGTGTGGCTTCTATGATCGTCTTCGGTATTACACAAAAAGGTGCTATTTATAGCTCTGATTCCAAATATGGCAATAGCCAAGTTTATATCGAATATACTTCTGAAGTCGCTAATAACACTTCCTTAACCGCTGATGTTAAAGAAAGAATCGACTCCATTATTGATAACGCCACATTAGATGGCACACCATTAAAAGAAGTTACTGAACTTGAAACATATGATTACGTTGCTAAATACGACACCAATAAAGGTGGTACAAGCACAGTTTACTATGCTTACTATCGTATCGATTTCAATAAAGCCTTAACAGGTGATGAAATGATTAAATATGGTGACTTAGCACCAATCGCTGTCAAAGACTTCTTCACTCTTGATGAATTAAATAACGCTAGTGGTGCAAACTTAAAAGTTCCTGCTAACGTCACTGTTTCCTTAAAGGATTCCGTCAGAATTAGCGCTGACCAACCATCCGTTGCTAGCTTAATCGCTGCTACAAGCGTTGGCATTGGCATCAGTGCTTTATATCTCTTACTCCGTTACCGTTTAAGCCGTGGCTTAGCTAGCTTAATCGTCACAACCGTGGCTACAGGCGCCAGCGCTGGCTTATTCGCGATGTTAAGATTCCTGCCAGTCACTTCTTATGCTGGTATTGCCATCCCATTCGTTGCTATCTTCACTTTAGCCATTGGTATTATCTTTATGAATAAAGAAAGAGATATGGTTCTTGAAGATCGTAATAGAGATAACTCTATTGAAGCTAGAAACACCTTAATGGTTAAAGCCACTGCTTTAGCATCTACACCAATTACCATTGCCTTCATTATGGCTTTATATCTTGGTGTTAACTTCTTCGGCTTCATGTTCACAAACATCTCCTATATCTTCTTAGCTGTCATCTTAGGCGTGAGCATTGCAACAGGTTTGACCCTTGTTTGCTTCGGTCCTCTTGCCCAAGTGTTCTTTAAAGCCTTCAGTGGTGTGAAGATCATCAAACCAAAAGCCAAGAAGAAAAAAGCACGCCCAGTGCGCGTCAATAAATCTGCTGAACCAGAAGAAGCAATCTTCATTGGCATTAACGATTAATTAATGAAAAGGCTGCTTTATAAGCGGCCTTTATTTTATAATAAGATTATGGAAAGCTTACTTAATAGACTTCTTAAATATTTTCAGATTAGCCAAGATGAATATGAAAAGCTCCTCGCTCCAGTGAGTGAAGAGAATTTCGCTATCGGTCATTCTTTTAAAGATATCGATAAATGTGTCGAAGTCGTCAAAGAAGCGATGAAACAAAATAAGAAGATTTATATCTATGGCGACTATGACTGCGATGGCATCATGTCCATCTCCATTTTAGTCAAAATGTTCTCTTATTTTGGCTACCCAGTAGACTACTATGTTCCTAGCCGTTATCTTGATGGCTATGGCTTAACCCTCAAACACGCTGAAGAAATCGTGGAACAAGGCTATAATTTATTAATTACTGTCGATAACGGTATTACCGCTTTTGAGGGCATTGAATATTGCAAAAATAAAGGCATGCAAGTCTTGGTATTTGATCATCACCAAGCCGATGAAACTTTACCAGTAGCAGACTATATTCTTCACCCCGTTGTTTCTCACTTTGGAGAGGTCCCAACAAGTGCGGGTTTTGTGACATTTATGTTCGCGAAAGAATGCCTTGGAAGATATGACCAATATTTGGCCACTTTAGCGGGTATCTCTATCATCAGTGATATGATGCCAGTTAAAGAGTATAACCGAAACCTCTTAAAACTTGTCATTGAGGAGTATGAAGACGGTCAATTCTTCAATATTGACTTATTAAAGGAAAAAGATACCTTCAACGAAGGGGCTATTGGCATGAGAATCGCCCCAAAAGTCAACGCTGTTGGACGTTTAGTGGAAGATGAAGATTCTCTTACCAAAACCGTCAAATTCTTCACCAGCGACGACAAAAACCTTCTTTTAAACTACAATGAGTGGATTAATTCAGTGAACGCTGAAAGAAAAGAACTCACCAAAGTCGCTACTGAAAATAGTAAAGAAATTGATACTTCTAAGCCGGCGATCATCGCTGTTATCAATGAAAAGGAAGGCGTTATTGGCTTACTCGCCAATAACTTCGCTAAAAAATATTTGAAGCCAACCATTATCTTTGCTCTTGATCAAAGTGGTGAATATTATAAAGGCTCGTGTCGCGCTCCTAAGGGATTTAACGTTGTTGATGCCTTTAATAAATTAGATAAATATATGCTTACCGCTGGAGGACATGAATCTGCGGGTGGTTGCTCTGTTAAAAAGGACTGCTTTGAAGAATTTAAAGTGGCCTTCAATGAACTTGCTGAAAAAGCGGAAATTAAAGAAGAAATGCCAGCGACCATTGATTTATATTTAAACGAAATTACACGTGAAAATTACGACTTAATTCAATCATTTTCTCCTTTTGGAGAAGGTTGGCAGTCTCCTAAGTTCAAACTATCGCGTATTAGAACACAGTCCTTGATGTATTCTAGAGACGCACAACACATCTTAACTAGTATCGGTCAAGCCGCGAGATTAACAGGTTTCTATTTCCCAAAAACTGAGATTAGCCAATATCAATTCGTGGATATGATTGGTACGTTTAGATTATCGACATATTACGGTAAGACCACTGTGGAATTTTTAATCAGTGATATTTATCAAAGCGAAAAATAATATTGTGTGTCATAATAGAGCTATGAAAAAGTTTAGATTATTACTTCTCCCTTTGATTTTATTAATGACTGGCTGTAAAGAAGGTCAGGGTTTTGAAATCGGCTTTTCAAATGGAGACGAACACTCCTTAGGGCCAGATAGAGAAGTATCTTCTAAAGACAATGGACAAATCAGTTATTCTTATATGAATAATGCCTCATTAGATAATACAGGCTTAAATAAGACAACCTTAACGTTTGAAGGCATCGGTAAATCAGAAAGCGATATCCAAGATAAAGGTAGGCTCATGGATTATCTCATTGATAGTGAACACATCCTTACTGGTGTTGATAATCCTCATAATGTCAGCACTAAAGATAACGGCCAATTCTTTATCGGTGCCGATAGTCTTTATATCGACGGTATGATCACCTTATATTTTAGTAGCAATATTAAAAATATTGAGATTACCGCGAAACCTTATTATTACATTTCAACCGCTTATAACGAAGAAGAGATTCATTTAGACCATGAAGTCGCAATCTCTATCAATAATGGCGGCTATATCAAATTAAAAGAAGAAGTGAACCAAGAAACTAAGGAAGTTTCTAGTTCCACGTTATCATATCATTTAGACGATCCCGCTGGTGCTATCACCATAAAAGTGGGAAAACGTCGTGCTATTTTTGAAAAAATAGACTTATATTATTAAAAAATAAATTTTATAAAGCGTTTGGTATTGTCGTAACATAAGAATATGCTAGTATTTTGCCAATGAGAAATTAATTATGCTATTCGGAAGGTATGTCAATCGTTACTATCTCAAATATGGCTGGATGTTATTAATCGGCATCCTGGCTTTAATCGCGGTCGATTATATCCAATTATTTATTCCAGAATATCTTGGTGAAGTCGTTGGCATCTTAAGCAATGAAGTACCACCAACGGATAGCGAAATTAATCGTATCTTTACTTTAGGCATCTATGTATTGATTGTGTCCGCTGGTATGTTTGTGGGCCGCTTTATATGGCGTATCACCTTATTTAACGCTGCCTTTAGAATTGAAGCGGATATGCGACATAGGATGTTCCTTAAAGCTGAAGCTTTACCAAGACAATATTATCACGATAATAAAGTCGGTAGTGTCATGAGCTGGTTCACTAATGACCTTGAAACCATTAGTGATTACTTTGGCTGGGGCACTGTGATGATTATTGACTCATCCTTCATGGCGCTTATCACTGTCTTAAAGATGTTCTTCTTAGACTGGGTAATGACCCTGATTTGCTTTATTCCAGTTGCTCTTATTGTCATTTGGGGTGCGATTACTGAAAAGTATATGGCGGCGAAGTGGGATCAAAGACAAAAGGCTTATGATGAACTCTATGATTTTGCCCAAGAAAACTTCACCGGTATCCGTGTTATTAAAGCCTTTGTTAAGGAAACAAAAGAAATCCATGCTTTCGCTAAAGTGGCCAGAAAGAACGCTGATGTGAACATCTCATTTGCTAGATTATCCGTCATCTGCGATGTCTTTATTGAAATCATCATCGCTATTATGTTTGGATGCTGTCTCATCTTTGGTGGCTGGTTTGTTTATGCTTGGAGTCATGATACCGCATTTGTAATCTTTGGCTATACAGAAGTCGTGGACGCTCAAAAGTTAATTACATTTATTGGCTTTATGGATATCCTTATCTGGCCAATGATTGCCTTAGGTCAACTTGTTCCTAGCTTCTCTAGAGCTAGAGCCTCTTTAAAGAGAGTCAGTATATTCTTAAGCGCTCCAATCGATGTCTTTTCACCAAAAGGAGCAATTAAATTAGATAAAGTAGAAGGTAATATTTCTTATCGTAATTTTAACTTTGCTTATCCAACCTATGAGTACGCTAATTTGAAGAACATTAACTTAGATATCAAGGCTGGCGAATCCATCGGTATCGTTGGCAAAATCGGTAGTGGTAAGACCACTTTAGTGAACGTCTTATTAATGATGTATAACGTTGAACCAGAAACCTTGTTTATTGATGGTCAAGACATCATGACTTTAGATATCGATTCGCTTAGAGATCATATCGCTTATGTCCCACAAGATAATTTCCTTTTCTCTGATTCTATCGAACATAATATTAACTTTGGCTTATCTAATGGCACAGAAGAAACGGCTAGAATGGGCGCCATTTTTGCCGGTGTTGATGATGACGTTAGAGGTTTTAATAAAGGCTATCAAACAGTCTCTGGCGAACGTGGTGTCACTCTTTCAGGCGGTCAAAAGCAAAGAATTTCCATTGCTCGTGCTTATGTTAAGAATGCGCCTATTTTAATCTTAGATGACTCTGTTAGTGCGGTAGACACTAAAACAGAAGAAACAATTTTGCATAACATCACTAATGAAAGAAAAGGCAAAACCACTTTGGTGGTGGCCTCACGTATTTCAACAGTTTCACACTTAGATAAAATTATTGTTTTAAACGATGGTGAAGTCGAAGCTTTTGATACACCTCGTAATCTATTGAAGATTTCACCAACCTATCAAAAGATGGTGAAACTCCAAGAACTCGAAAAAGAAGTGGAAGGAGGTAATAGCTAATGAATGACGATAATGAAAAGCTTTTTGGCGATAAAAAGATCCCATTTAAAGTGATGGTTAAACGCATTGGCGATTACGTCATTCCAGAATGGAAAGCTTTTGCTTTGGCCTTCTTCTTGATTCTAATTAATGTTGGTACAGATATTGTCTTACCATTGTTCGTTAAACAGTTTACTGACTGGATTAAAGACACTAGTATTCCACTTGCCTATATCTTAGGTTTATCTTTCGGTTGGCTTGGTATTAGTATCATTTCTCAAATCCTTATTTACTTTGAGAGCATGATTCTTCAAAAAGCTGGTCAAAGAATCGTTTATCGACTCAGAATGGAAGTCTTTGAACATATCGAACACATGTCGCAAAATCAGTTTAATACGATGCCAGTGGGCTCCTTAGTTACAAGGGTTGCTAACTATACGACATCGATGAGTGACTTGTTCACTAACGTGTTAGTTATGTTACTACGTAACATTTTGACTATCATTGGTGTCTATATCATCATGTTCATCTTATCTTGGAAGCTCTCTTTAGTGCTCCTTGGTTTCGTCGTTGTTGTCTTTGTAGCCTCCTTCATCTTTAGAAACGTAGTCACCAAATTGTTCCGTCAAGAAAGACAACTTACAAGCGATATGAACACCTTCCTTAACGAGAACCTTTCTGGTATGAAGATTATCCAAATCTTTAATCAACAAAAGCGTAAGGAAGCCGAATTCAACGTCAAGAACAAAGCGCTTAGGAATACTAAGTTTAAAGTCTTAATGGCTTTTGCAATTTATAGACCATTTATTACACTTGTCTATTTCTCCGCTTTGGCGGTCACCTTCTTTGTGGGTATTAGACTTAATTTAGGAGCAGGCGAAATAGTGGCCTTCTATCTCTATTTAAGTAAGTTCTTTAACCCAGTTCAGGCCATTGCGGATCAGCTCAATCAAATCCAAAAAGCTAACTCATCTAGCGAAAGATTATTTAACCTTCTTGATGTACCACCTGAAGTGGTTGATAAGCCAAATCCAATCATTATGGACCACTTTGAAGGACGTATTGAATTTAAGAATGTCTGGTTTGCATATGAAAAGGATGAATGGATCCTTAAGGATGTCTCTTTCGTCATTGAACCACGTCAAACAGTGGCGTTCGTAGGGGCTACTGGCGCGGGCAAAACCACAATTCTATCTTTGATAGTGAGAAACTTCTCCATTCAAAAAGGTCAAATTCTCCTCGATGGTGTGGATATCAACGATATTGAAATCCATTCTTTAAGAAAAGCTGTAGGACAAATGCTCCAAGATGTTTTCTTATTCACTGGTACAATTCGTAATAATATTACCCTTCATGACGATGAATATAGTGACGAAGAAATCAATAGAGTTTGTGAATATGTGAACGCTGATAAATTCATTAATAAACTAGATAAAGGTCTAGATACCGAAGTCTTAGAAAAAGGTGAGAACTTCTCTCAAGGCCAAAGACAACTTCTTTCATTTGCCAGGACCGTTTTGCATAAACCACAAATCCTTATTCTTGATGAAGCGACCGCCAATATCGATACCGAAACTGAAAAGCTCATCCAAGATTCTTTAGAAAAGATTAAAAATATCGGCACAATGCTTGTCGTGGCCCATAGATTATCAACTATCCAAAACGCTGATCAAATCATCGTCTTAAATAAAGGCGAAGTCATTGAAAAGGGTACACATCAATCATTGCTTAAGCAAAAAGGCTATTATCATAAGCTTTATCTTTTACAGTTTTCTAACGACTAGACTAATACCCCTTTATTAATAAGTTTTCTTTATTTTCTTTTGAAAATTAAAGGAAATGATTTAAGATATTAGGTATGGAAAATAAAAAACCTCCCGTTAATGGTGGCTACCCACTCCACACTTTTCAAGAAGTAGAAGATATCTATATGCTTTACATCTCTTCTCCTGAAGACAGAAGAAGAATCGAAGAGGCATATAATTTTATTATTGAAAAGCATGAAGGCCAAACTAGAAAGTCTGGTGAGCCATATTATCATCACCTTATTGAAGTCGCTTATATCCTAGCGAGTCTTCAATCTGGTCCTAATACCATTATTGCGGGTCTTTTACATGACGTTGTCGAAGACACTGATGTCACTGTTGAAGATATCAAGAAGAGATGGGGCGAAGAAGTTGCTCGTATCGTCGATGCTTTAACAAAGATTCAACGTTTAAAATTATCCAAGATTACTAGTGAAGAGTTTGAAGCGGAAGATCATCGTAAGATTTTCATTGGCATGGCCAAGGATATCCGTGTCATCTTAATTAAACTCGCTGATAGATTACACAACTTAAGAACATTAGGCGCTCTTTCTCGTGAAAGACAAATCGCTATCTGTAAAGAAACAATGGAAGTCTTTGCGCCTATCGCTGAACGTCTAGGTTTAGACATCATCAAAGGCGAAATGGAAGACTTATGTATTTCTTATCTTGAACCTGAGAAATTCGCTGAAATCAAGCGTTTACTTAGTAAAAAGACTAAGATTTTACAAAAGTCACTTGATGGTTTAAAGAAAAGAATAGCTGATGTCTTATTTGAAAAGAAGATTCCTTTTGAAATCTCTTCCCGTGTCAAATCCATTAACTCTATCTACCGTAAGATGTATGTCAAAGGCCATCCATTTGAAGAAATCTATGATATCTTAGCCCTTCGTATTATTACGGAAACTGAAATTGAATGTTATGAAATCCTTGGTTTGATTCATCAGATGTATAAACCAGTTCCTGGCAGATTCAAAGATTACATCGCGATGCCTAAACCAAACATGTATCAATCATTACATACCACAATCGTCGGTGGTGATGGTAACTTCTATGAAGTCCAAATTAGAACTAAAGAAATGGACAGTATCGCCGAAACCGGCATCGCTGCGCACTGGGCTTATAAAGAAGGTGTTTATAACTCACAGCAAGAACAAAAAGAAATCGAAAATAAACTTCACTGGTTTAGAGAATTCGTCTCATTATCAAGCGAATCAGAAAACGATAACGCTTCCGAGTATATGGACAATCTTAACCGTGATATCTTCGAATCACATATTTATGTGTTCACCCCAAAAGGTAAGGTTGTCGAACTCCCAAGCGAGAGCACACCAGTGGACTTTGCGTATAGAATCCATACGAAGGTGGGTGACCAATGCACTGGCGCGCTTGTTAATGGCGTGATGGTGCCACTCAACACTGTTCTTAAGACTGGTGATATGGTGGAAATCAAGACCAGTAAGAACTCTGTGCCAAGTGAAGGTTGGTTAGACTTCGTCGCTTCTAGCTCCGCGAAAACTGCGATTAGAAAATACATCGCTAAAAAGAACGCTGAGATGATGAGAGAAGACCGCATCGCGAAAGGTAAGCAAAGCTGTATTGATGCTTTCCATGAACGTGGTGTGGAAGAAGACGAGATGATGAAACTTCTCGATAGTGATAAGGTTTTGGAATATTACCATTTCCAAGACGTCGAATCATTATTTATCGGTGTTTCTGGTAGAAAACCAACCGCTAGTGCGCTTATCGACTTCTTAAAGATTAAGCGTCCGGTAAATATCGAAGTTAACTTCACCAAACGCAAAACTGATAAAAACGACCATTGTCCTGTCTATATTAAAGGGGCTGGTAAGATTGCCATTGCTTTAGCAAATTGCTGCACTCCAGTGCCTGGAGACGACATAGTCGGTTATATTACACGTGGTAAGGGCATATCCGTGCATAGAAAAAATTGCCCAAACATCGCTAACGAAAAAGAAAGACTCATTGATGTCTATTGGAGAGACGATATTGAATTCGCTACTTATCCAGTCGATATCATTATCGAAGCCAGTGATAGAAATAGCTTACTCATGGATATCATGGCGGTCTTCCAAAACGCTAAAGTCGGCGTAAATAACTTACACGCTCGTAGCAATAGCCAAAACTTATCCGCAACTATTAGCGCGACTATCATGGTTAGCGATGCTAAACGTCTGCATGATATCTTTGTTTTGTTAAAAGGTATTACCGGCGTTTATCGCATTGATCGTGTCATTCATTAAGGAGAAAAGATATGTTAACAAACAATGTTAAAGGTACTCACGACATCATTGGAGATGAATCTAATGGTTTCGCTTACATTGAAAATGTTTTAAAACAAATTTGCGAATTATTCGCCTATAACGAAGTTAGACCTCCTGTCATCGAACATAGTGAACTTTTCGTTCGTGGTGTTGGTGAAGGTAGTGATATTGTCCGTAAGGAAATGTACACCTTCAACGATAAAGCTGATCGTTCCATCACCTTACGCCCAGAATTCACCGCGGGTATTATGCGCTTAATCGTGCAAAACAAGTTATTAGCCACAAACGAACTTCCATACAAGGTTTATTACTGTGGTCCAGTCTTCCGTTATGAAAGACCACAACTTGGTAGATATAGACAGTTCAACCAATTCGGTGTGGAAGCAGTGGGGAACAATTCTCCTGAAATCGATGTTGAAACAATCACCTTAGCGTATACCATCTTAAGTTCTTTGAACTTAGAAGGTGTAACCATTAGCATTAACACCCTAGGTGATGATGAATCACGTAATGCGTATAAGGAAGCACTCAAAGCATACTTCGCTAAATACTTAGATAAGATGTGCCCTGACTGCCACAGTCGTTATGAACTTAACCCATTAAGAATTCTTGACTGTAAAGTCCCAGAGGATCAAGAAATCGTTAAAGGCGCACCTAAGATGAAAGACTTCTTAAGCGATGCCGCGAAAGCTAGATTCTCTAGAGTCCTTGAATTATTAGATGCCTTAGATATTCCTTATCAAGTCGATGACACTTTAGTGAGAGGCTTAGATTATTATTCAGAAACCGTCTTTGAATTCCATTATGTTTCTAAGACCGGTAATGACTATGGCGCGATTGGCGCAGGTGGTCACTATGATAAGCTCGTTAAAGAAATCGGTGGTCCAGATGCCGCGGGTGTCGGATTCTCCTTCGGTGTGGAAAGACTTTATTCCGTCTTAAAAGACGATGGTTTATTCCCAGATAACATCAATAGCAATATTGAAATCTATGTTATGCCACTTGGGGAAGCGGCCAAGACTATGTCCCAACAAGTTGCCTCTGAACTTAGATTATCTGGTTACCGCACTGATATCTGCTTTGAAGATGTCAAACTCGGTAATATGTTCAAGCGCGCCGAAAGAAAAGGCGCTAAGTTCGCTATTATCATCGGTGAAGATGAAGTGAACAAACAACAAGTTGTTATTAAAAATCTAGAAACAACTGAACAAAAGAGTTGTGAGCTAGATAAATTAATAGAAACCATTTCTACTGAAATGGGTGAAGAATTTTGTGATTAATCACAAAGGTAGGTAGTATTATGGAAAGAAGCCATTACAGCAATGAACTTGGCTTAGCCAACGTTGGTGAAAAAGTCACCCTCATTGGTTGGGTCAGCAAAAGAAGAAACCTCGGTTCCTTACTCTTTATCGATTTAAGAGACCGCTTCGGTTTAATTCAAATCGTCGTTAACGACAACGTACAAATTCCTGATGTCAGAAACGAATACGTCATTCAAGTGAAAGGCGAAGTCGCTAAAAGAGCGGTCGCTAATCCAAAATTAAAGAGTGGTGAAATTGAAGTCATCGCTAGTGAAGTAATTTTATTAAACACTGCGAAAACCACACCTTTAATCATCGCGGATGAAACAGACGCCTTAGAAGACACCAGACTTAAATATCGTTATCTCGACTTACGTCGTCCTTGCATGCAACATTATTTCGATGTGCGCGACACGATTAAGATGACCACGCATAGTTTTATGCACCGTCATCACTTCATTGAAATTGAAACACCAATGCTCTGTGCCTCCTCACCTGAAGGTGCCAAAGAGTATTTAGTGCCATCCCGTGTGCATAAAGGTCAATTCTATGCTTTACCACAAAGCCCACAAATGTTTAAGCAGTTGCTTATGGTTGCGGGTTTTGAAAGATATTACCAAATCGCGAGATGCTTTAGAGACGAAGACTTAAGAGCGGACCGTCAACCAGATTTCACCCAAATTGATATTGAGACATCTTTCTTAGATCAAAATCAATTCTTAGCGTTGATGGAAGAACTCATTAAAGATATCTTTAAAGCCACAATTAACTACGATGTCAAACTTCCATTAAGACAAATGACTTATAAGGAAGCTATGGACCGCTTCGGTAGTGATAAGCCAGACACAAGATTCGGTATCGAGTTAAATAATATTAAAGATATATTTAAAGATACTACATTCGCTGGTTATCAAGCCGCAGAAGCCATTAAGGCTATCGTCGTTAATGGTGTCGCTGACCAAACTAGCCGTAAAGTTATCGACGCTTTAACATTAGAAGCTAAGAAATTCGGTTTAGGCGGTTTAACAGTCCTTAAGAAAGAAAACGGGGAATTAACCGGTTCCTTCCTTAAATTCCTTTCAGAAGCCGAAATCAAGGCCTTAAATGAAAGATTAGGTCTTGTTGATAATGACATATTAATCATCGCCGCAGGCAATAATAATCGTGTTACACCTTTATTAGGTGCGTTACGCTTAAAGTACGGACGTGAACTTGGTCTCATCAAAGAAGGAACCTACGATTTATTATGGGTCGTTGACTTCCCAATGTTTGAAAGAGACGTGGAAAGTGGGGCAATCGTTGCGACTCACCATCCTTTCACCCGTCCAAGAGACGAAGATGTCAAATACCTTGATGAAGATCCAACCAAGGTCTTAAGCTATGCTTACGATATCGTTATTAACGGTTATGAAGCTGGTGGTGGCACACTTCGTATTTACGACCAAGATATGCAAAGAAAAATCTTTGAAGTCTTGGGCTTAAGCGATGAAGAAATCAAAGAGAGATTTGGTTACTTCGTTGATGCCTTACAATACGGCACACCTCCACACGCTGGTATGGCCTTTGGCTTAGATAGATTAGCGATGATTTTAGGTGGCACAGACAACATTCGTGATGTCATCGCCTTCCCTAAGAATCTTGCCGCGGTCGATCCAATGACCAATGCGCCTACAAACGTTACACAAGCGCAACTTGATGAATTAGGCATCAAATTCGACAAATAGGTTATAACGTAGTTATACAAAAACTATTAAAATACTAAATAATTACTAAATTCAGAGGTAAAACAACATGAACAAAAACGATCAATTAGCGATTGCCACAATCAGATCATTGTGCATCGACACAATTAACAAAGCCAACTCTGGTCACCCAGGTATGGCCTTAGGTAGCGCTCCAGCTTTGTATACCTTATTCACAAAGCATTTAGTGGCTACACCAAAGGAAAGCAAATGGTTCAATAGAGACCGTTTCGTCTTATCCGCTGGTCACGCATCCGCGCTTTTATACACAATGCTTCATTTAAGCGGTTATAAAATCAGCATGGATGACATGAAACAATTCCGTCAAATCGATTCCTTAACTCCAGGTCACCCAGAATATGGTTGGACTGATGGCGTTGATGCGACAAGCGGTCCTTTAGGACAAGGCATCTCTCAAGCCGTTGGTATGGCGATGGCGGAACAAATGGTCAATAAGCTTTACAGCTTTGGCGATGATGTTTGCAATCACTATACATATGCCTTATGTGGTGATGGCTGCTTACAAGAAGGTATTTCTCAAGAAGCTATCTCCTTAGCCGGTCACTTAAAACTCAATAAGATGATTCTTCTTTATGACGCTAACCAAGTTACACTTGATGGTGCCTTAGACTTATCTTTCTCCGAACAAGTTAAAGCTAGATTCTTAGCCAGTGAATGGGATGTCATTGAAGTGGCTGATGGTAACGATGTCGATGCAATCGACGCTGCGATTAGCAAAGCTAAAAAGAGCAAAGACAAACCAACTATGATTATGATCCATACCGTTATCGGCTTTGGTAGTGCAAAACAAGGTACAAACAAAGTCCACGGTAACCCATTAGGCGCGGAAGACGGTAAAGCCGCTAAGTTATCCTATGGATTCGACCATGAAGACTTCTATGTCCCTGAAGAAGTTTACGATTTATTCAAGAACACCTTTGGTGCTCGTGGTGAAAAAGCCTTAGAAGAATATAACGCTAAGTTAGCCAAATTAGCCGCCGACAAGAAGACCAAAGATGAATACGATAGATTCATTTCCTTAAACGGTGTTGATGTCGATAAATACTTACCAGGTGTCTATCCAGACTTCGTTGAAGGTTCTTCAACATCCACACGTGTTGCCTCTGGCAAAGCCTTAAATTACTTAATGCTTTCTATGCCAAACCTCTATGGTGGTTCCGCTGACGTTGCGGGTTCTGTAATGACAAAACTCGATAATGGTGCAAACTTCGACGCTAACAATAGAGAAGGTCACAACATCAACTGGGGTATTCGTGAATTCGCAATGGCGAGTGCACAAAACGGTATGCTCTTACACGGTGGTGTACGTAGCTACGTCGGTGCCTTCTTCGTCTTCTCCGATTACATGAAACCAGCCATCCGTATGGCTTGCTTAAGTCATGTTCCAGCCATCTACTTATTATCTCACGATAGTATCGCCGTAGGCGAAGATGGTCCAACACACCAACCAATCGAACAATTAGC
>JBGUMU010000066.1:0-11349 GCA_045116995.1 Bacilli bacterium | reverse complement strand
TAGTGGCACCGTCAACCGCAGAGTTTAATGCTGGGTCGAGAGATTGTGGTTCACTAGCTAAACAGACTGTAAGAGATTGGCTCTTTGCACCATTACATGCAGCTAATACCATAGCCGCTGTACCAGCGAGAACGAGCCATGAGTTTTTTCTAATTTTCATAGCATTTCCTCCTTTTTGAAATTAGAATCTTTTTCCCAAAAAGTAACTTCGCAATACTTTTAGGAAAACCTATATAAGCCTCTCGGCATTATATATGGTTTGAGTAACTATTCCTTATCGAATAGTCGGCAAGCAACAAAGTGTTCCTTGCTAATCTCCCTTAATTCTGGAAGTTTGTCTGCACATTCAGGTGTCGCCTTCGGACATCTTGTTCTGAATGGGCAACCACTTGGAGCTTTAAGTGGAGATGGTATATCACCTTCTAAGATCTGTCTCTTGTTGGCCCTTGCTTTTCTTGGGTCAGGTTCTGGTATAGATGATAGAAGTGATACCGTGTATGGATGGAGGGGGTTATCGTACAATTCTTCCGAATTGGCGAGTTCTACTATGTGACCGAGATACATAACTGCAATACGGTCTGAGATGTGCTTCACCACTAATAAGTTGTGAGCCACAAAGAGGTATGTTAACCCTAATTGTTTTTGTAAATCTTGGAATGTATTAAGGATTTGCGCTTGAATGGAAACGTCAAGAGCGGAAACTGGTTCATCACACATAATGAATTCTGGAGATGAGGCTAACGCTCTAGCAATACCAATTCTTTGACGTTGGCCACCGGAAAATGCGTGTACGTAACGTGAAGCATGTTCTTTACTAAGGCCAACCGCTTCCATTAAGTCTGCAACTCTCTTGTTCATGTGGTATTTTTCACTGCAAGCAAGTCTTAGATTATCAAGATACTTTCTAGCATCTTTGAGTTCTTGACGTTTAGCGTCTAACTTCTTAGCGCTTTCATCTTTATTTTTAAGAAGCTCCTTGAGTTCTCTTCTTAGTTGTTCCACTTTTGCTTGGGCGGCAGGGCCTTCTTTTTTATAAGCTGCACGGCCTTTTAATGCATCCGCGGCACAGGTGTGATGAATTCTAAGAGGTTCAGAGATGATGTCATTAACTGTCATTCTTGGATCCAATGATGAATATGGATCTTGGAAGACAATGGTAGCGTTCTTTCTAAACTCTTTGAGTGCGGCTTTACCTTTGATTTCTTTACCATTAAAGATGATTTCACCACTTGTTGGCTTATAGAGTTGAAGGATGGTTCTACCTAAGGTAGTTTTGCCACAGCCTGACTCACCAACAAGACCTAAGGTTTCGCCTCTTCTCATTTTGAAAGAAACGTTATCAACCGCCTTTAAAGGAACAGTAGTAAATACAGAAGTCGCGATTGGGAAGTACATCTTGAGGTTTTTAACTTCGAGGATGTAATCATCTTCTTTAATATCATGTTTGACTTCTTTGACTTCTTTATCTAATAAAGACAAATCTTGATTTGGATCAAAGTTCATATCTTTATCATTAACGATGTCCTTATTTACTTTGCTCATGACGGCTCCTTTCTTTTTTCTTATTAGCGATAATCGCGCCGTTATACACTAGTGGTTTACCTTCTGGTATACCATTAACGATGTCGATTTTTCCTTCTTCATAGAGTTTCTTAATCATCTTCCAGCAACTAGCGGCGTGGCCGTTTTCATCGTATTGCACTTCTTCTGGATATCTTTCGATACAGATTTCCATGCATTCCTTACATCTGCTTGAGAAGGCACAGCCTTTTGGTAAACAGAAGAGGTCAACTGGGTTGCCTTGAATTGGTTCAAGTCTCTTACCTTTGGTGTCAAGTTTAGGCATACTGTTGAGTAAGCCTTTTGTGTATTCGTGTTGAGGATTATAGAAGATATCATCCACTGTTCCTCTTTCCACGATTCTACCGGCATACATGATGTCAACTTCATCACAGATTTGGGCCACGACACCTAAGTCGTGAGTGATGATAATGATAGCCATGCCATATTCTTTTTGTAATTTCTTTAATAACTCAAGAATTTGGGCTTGGATGGTAACATCTAACGCGGTAGTTGGTTCATCGGCAATTAAGATGTCTGGTCTTTCCACTAAAGCCATAGCGATCATACATCTTTGGAGCATGCCACCACTCATTTCAAATGGGTGTTGTCTCATTCTCTTTCTTGGCTCTGTGATACCGACTTCTTCAAGCATCTTGATAGCCTTCTTATTCGCGGAATATCTTGTTTCCTTATAGCTGGAAATACATTCATTGCGGAATATACGTCTGGCTCTACCAACATGTCTCTTGTATTTAGTGATATCTCTTTTAAGTCTCTTTTCTTTTACTTGGAGATTTGTTTTCTCCGCTTCGATTTTGACTTTGATACCTTCTTTATTAGCTTCTTCGAACTTCTTTAATTGTTCGTCGTAGTTAGCTTTAGATTCTCTAATATTCGCTGTGAGTTTATCAGCGATTTCTTGGATGTTTTCCTCAAAATGAGGAATTGGTGCATCTTCGTAATTACCAGTATCAACGGCTTTAAGACGAGCGGCGAATTCAGGAAGAGAGTTTTTGAATTTCTCTTTCGCGTCCTTTTTCATTTGTTTAAAGCGTTCCACCGCTTTCTTATATTCAACTTCATAAGCCGCTTTATCATCGATTAGCTTTTGCGAAATAGTTGCGTAGTCTTCTTTAAGCTTTTGATTATCTGGGTGATGGGCAATACCTTTTCTCATAGAGGCAAGTCTTTGTTCATCACTTTCAATCGCGTTTCTAATATCATAGACAGCTTCTTCAACTGGGTTTCTAGCATGTGTAAGAATCGCTTCTCTTAACTGATTACCAATTGTCCAAGTTGGATTAAGTGAGGTCATCGCATCTTGGAAGATAATGGAGATACGGTTACCACGAATATCTCTCATTTGTCTTTCAGAAATTCTTAATAAATCAGTACCGTTATAGATGATTTTGCCACTGTCGACTTTACCGTTTTTATCTAAGATGCCCATGACAGAGTAGGCTGTAACGGATTTACCGGAACCAGATTCACCGACGATGCCTAAGACTTTGCCTTTTTCCAAAGTGAAAGAAACACCATTGACGGATAAGACCTTACCAGCGTCAATCTTGAATGATGTATTGAGGTTTTCAACTTCTAACAACTTATATTGTCTAGCCATAACGATCACCTATTTCTGTAGTTTTGGGTCGAAGGCATCTCTTAAGCCATCACCGAGAAGATTCAAGGATAAAACGATTAAACAAATCGCTATCGCAGGAATTAAGAATAAGAATAATTCTTTAGTACTGTTGCTAACGATATATGATTGAGCATCACTCGCTAAGCTACCTAAAGATGGGGTTGGATATTTAACACCTAATCCTAAATAAGAGAGGAAGGATTCGGTGAAGATTGCACTTGGAATTTGTAACGCGGCGGAAATGATAATGACACTCATAGAATTAGGAATTAAGTGTCTAAAAATGATTCTCGCAGTACCCGCACCATTAGCGCGTGCGGCCATAACATATTCTTGCTTTCTTAAGGTCAATACTTGACCTCTGACTAGTCTTGCCATGCCAACCCAATAAAGGAGGGCGAAGACAACGAAGATTGCAACGAAGCCTGAACCAAGCTGCGCTAGTGCGCCACCTTGATTGCCATCAAAGACGGCGGCTAATGTCGCAGATAAGAGAATGATAATTAAGATATCCGGCAACGAATAAATAACATCGACAATTCTCATGACGATTAAGTCGAACTTACCACCGATAAAGCCACATAAGGAACCAATGATACCACCAATGATTAAGACAATAATCGCGGCAAAGAAACCAACAATTAAGCTAGTTCTTGCACCGACAAGAATACGGATGAAATAGTCATGTCCATTAGCATCGGTACCAAATAAGTGTGGGAAAACAAATGTGCCAGACTCGATAGCGGTTTGTTCCGCTGGAGCGAAAGCAAATGGAGCTAGTCTATTGAATGCACCATCAGGTCTATCGACGTAACGGTAGCAAACGACTTCGTCATAAGCATATGGATAGAAAATTGGAACAATAAAGACCATGATTAATGTAATCACGATAAAACAGAAGGAAACCATGGCGACAGGATTCTTAACGAATCTTTTTACGCCATCCATAAAGAACGTAGAATTAGGACGCATTAAATTTGTACTTCTTTTTTCGCTTTCAGAAGCAGAACCAAACTTATCAACATCGATTTGGAAACTTAATGGGTTTCTTTTCATGTTCTTTTTTCCTCCTTTCTAGTCAAAGTCAACACGTGGGTTGACGATAATATACACAATGTCACTGACAAGAGTGAACGAGATTAAAAGTAACGCTAATAAGCATGTAGTACCCATAATTAATGGGTAGTCACGGTTTTGAATGGATCTAATAAATTCTCTACCAACACCTGGAAGTTGGAAGACTTTTTCGATAACTAAGGAACCAGTAATAATGGATGCAAACATTGGGCCAAAATATGTGACAACTGGAGTCACAGAGTTTCTTAAGCCATGTTTCATCAAGATACGAGAAGGTGTTAAACCTTTCGCTTTAGCGGTCCTCATATAATCTTGACCAAGAACATCTAAAGTGGATGATCTGACTAATCTTGTAATATAAGCAGTTGGATATAGGGACGCGGCAATAACTGGTAAGATATATGGTCCAATACCATCGACGCCAACAGGACTTGTTGGCACTAAATGTAAATTAACCGCGAATACATATAAAAGGATTAAAGCGATAACAAAGCTTGGCATTGCCACACTGGCGGTAGTTAAAACCATGATTGCCCTATCAAAGAATTTGTTTTGATGGGTAGCAGCATATGTACCTAAAGCTAAACCAACAATTAACGCTAAAATAGCAGCAGAAGCGCCAATAGGTAATGAGATTTTAAAGCCATCATTGATAATGCCGAGAACAGTTCTACCTTTGTAATAGTAAGAAACGCCAAAATCAGGTGGAATTTGTATAGCTTTCCATAAATAACGTAAGTATTGGATGAATAATGGTTGATCCAAGCCATAACGTTTATTAAGAGCTTCAATAACAGCGTCACTAAGTGCTTTTTCTCTAGTCCATGGACCACCTGGCACTAATTGCATAACCCAGAAGGTAACGGTCACAACAAGAAGATATGTCAGAATACCTAACAATAGTCTTTTTACGATGTAGAACCACATCTTCTTGTTCATAATGCCCTCTTTTCTTTTTTCTTTTTAGTGTGTATGCATAGCCTAGATATAACGCAACTGCGTGAGTAAAATTGCGTCTATTCTAGCAACCGATTTTTAAACCAGTCAACCACCTTTGCTAGACTTTTTAAGCACCTATTTTCTTTATATTTTATAAATATAAGTTTTTCTAAAACTACACTACATTTTTGATTTTTTATTATTTTGATAGTTCAACTATCTTTTTGAGAGCAAATTTTCAAAAAACTCTTCTTTTAGATTAAAAATATACATTTTATTTAGATTTGTTCATACTTTTTTGAAAGTAGTTCATTCAAAAAGCAACTATTTAAAACACAATAAAAAATGGAAAGTTAATTATAACTTTCCAATAATATTATCCTTCAACACTGTCGCAGTTATTAATTATACCATATATGCAGCAAGGGGCAATACACTATATATCCTTAATATAATATATACGCAAAGTAGAGACGTCATTTTGTCAACTACAGGTTGTTTTGATATCTAACTATTAATAAATATGTTAATATTTCGGCAGTAATTAAATTATTTAATAAAGGAGGATATATATGATTAGTAAAAAGTTAGCTATCGAAGTTCTCAACGCTGCTTTAGAAACTGGTGCTGATTACGCTGAAATCTTTTATGAAGATAGTAGCGCTCATTCAGTAATGATTGAAAATGGCAAAGTTGAAACTACTAGCTCTAATTCCTTATGTGGTGTTGGCTTGCGTTTACTTAAAAATAATCAATGCGTGTATGGATATACTAACGAATTAACCAAAAAAGGTTTATTAGCGTTAGCCAATTCCTTAAACAAATCATTCCACGATAAGAGAATCGTTACAGTTACTAAATTAGACATGATTAAAGTTAAAAACCGTAACCCGGTTACACGTAGCTATGATGATGTTCCAGTTGAAGAAAAAATTGCTTTAATCCGTGAAGGTATTGATGAAATTCAATCTATGAAGGACCCACGTATTGTTAGAACATTTGGTGTCTTCGCTGATAACAAACGTTTTGTGGCAGTATTTAATTCCAAAGAAAAGTGGTTCAAACGCACCACTGAATTCGGCAGAATGGTATTCCAAGTTATCGCTGCGGATCAAAATGGTTTTGAAACAGGTTTTGAAGGTCCTGGTGCACAACACGCTATCGACTATTTCAGAACTGAAAAAGTCAATCCAAAGAAAGTGGCAAGAAAAGCTGCTGAAACCGCGCTTAAGATGTTAACAGCGGCAGAATGTCCAAGTGGCAAAATGCCAGTTGTTATTGGTAATGGTTGGGGTGGCGTCTTATTCCATGAATCATGTGGTCACCCATTAGAAGCAAGTGCGGTCGCTAAAGGCTTATCTTGTTTCTCTGAAAATAAGATTGGCGATTATATTGCTTCTCCAATCGTCAGTGCAGTGGATGATTCCACTATGCCTGGTGAATGGGGTTCAATTGATATTGATGATGAAGGTAATCCAGGTTCAAAGAGATTACTCATTAAAAATGGTAAACTCAATGACTATATGATTGATGACTTAAATGGTCGCCGTATGGATAGACAAGGTAACGGTGCTTGTCGTAGACAAAATTACCGTTATATTCCAACATCTCGTATGTCTAATACCTACATCTGTAATGGTAAGAGCACTCCAGAAGAAATCATAAAAGCCACTAAATTAGGTTTATACGCTGTTGGTTTCAACGGTGGTTCTGTTGATCCAACAACCGGTGAATTTAACTTCGGTTGTTCTGAAGCTTATATCATTAGAGATGGCAAAATTGCGGAACCAGTTAAAGGCGCAACCTTAATTGGTAAAGGTTTTGAAATCTTAAAGAAAATTGATATGGTCGCTAACGACTTAGATTTAGCGCAAGGTATGTGTGGTGCTTCTTCTGGTTCTATTAGAACTAACGTTGGTCAACCAACATTAAGAGTTAGTGAAGTGACTGTTGGTGGTAGAGGAGGAGAATTAAAATAATGGGTAAATATGATAAGTTTTTTGCTTTAGCAAAAGAAGCCGGACTCGAAGAAGTTGAACTCGTTATCTCCGAATCCCATAGTTTAAACATCTCCTTATTCCATGGAGAAGTTGATGAATATAAAGATAATAACGGTTATTCCATTGCTGCGAGAGGTATCTTAAACGGTAAATGTGGCGCTGCTAGCTGTGACGTTTGGAACAAAGATAAGGCGGCATGGTTAGTTAAAGAAATCGTCGCTAATGCGAAAGTCATCGAAAATGATGATCCAATCTTTATCTTCAAAGGTAGTGAAAAATATCACAAAGTTAATACTTATAACAAAGACTTTGAAAAAATCTCTATCGATGAAAAGATGAATAAACTCTATGCTTTAGAAAAAGCCTTAAAGAGTATTGATAAGCGCATTGTGGAAGTCGCTGGTTCTGAATATAGCGAAGCCACTGAAAAGCACACATTAGTGAACTCTAACGGTCTTAACTTAGTCCAAAAGAGTAACTATTTCACCTATGTCGCACAATGTGTCGCTAAAGAAGGTGAACAAACAAAATCTGGTTATGATTTCTTCTTAAGTAATAAATTTGAAGAATTCAATCCTGAAGAATTCGCTAAGAAGATTGTTAAATTAACTGTTGATCAATTAGGTGGTGAAGCCTGTGAATCTAACAAATATAAAGCAGTCTTACATCCAGATGTTGTTACAAGCCTCATGAGAGCGTATATTGGCCACGCCAACGCTGAAGAAGTCCAAAAGAATTCTTCCTTATTCATTGGTAAACTTGGTCAAAAGATCGCTTCTAGCAAAGTGACAATTGAAGACAAACCTCAACAAAAGAATGTCTTTGCTAGATGGTTTGATGATGAAGGTGTTGCAACATACAATAAACCAATCATCAAAAACGGCAGATTAGAAACATACTTATATAACTTAACCACTGCTGCTAAAGCAGGTGTCAAAACAACCGGTAATGGCTATGGTGGCGGTTCTAAACGCGGTATCGCTTCTTCCTTCTTATCCTTAAAACCAGGTAAGAAGTCATTAGAACAATTATTTGAAGAAGTCGGTAACGGTGTTTATATTACTGATGTTTCTGGTTTACATGCTGGATTAAATCCACAATCTGGTAACTTCTCACTTCAATCCACTGGTTTCATGATTGAAAATGGTAAGAAAGGTAAGCCATTAGACTTAATTACCGTTTCTGGTAACTTACTTGAAATCTTCAAAGATGTCTTAGAAGTTGGTAATGATATCACTGTTTCACCAAGTGGTGTTTCCGCTGAATCATTATTGATTAAAAAGATTGCTGTCTCAGGTAAATAAACCTAGACCACTATTGATAAAATAGACCACTATGAAAAAGTGGTCTTTTTTTATTTCACGTGTACAGGTATAATAACAACGCTATGAAAAAGAAAAATCTATTTATAATCCTTGCAGCCACTGCATTAATTTTGTCTGGCTGTAACAATCCACGTACTTCAAGTACTATTACTAGTTCAAGTGTAGAAGAAAGCACAAGCAGTGTTATTTCTTCAAATTCTGATGAATCCACTACTAGCACTTCTTCATCATCCTCTTCTAGTGCATCAAGCACTAATAGCGGTGATCCTGTTTGGAACATCAATATATCTTTAAGAGGTGCTGAATTTAGAAATGCCTTGCAAACAATTATGGCTGGTAAAAGAACCACCACCACAACATATAGCGACTGCAAGTCAGTAGGTGCTAGAGCAGCGGCATATCCAAACGCTAATTCTTCAACATTCGTCCCTTTCTATCACGATGCTTCTAGACTCGCTACCTTTAGCGAATGTAATAGAGAACATACTTGGCCAAATTCCAGAGGAACTGGAGAAAGTGGTCCAGGTGCAGATCCATTTATTATTAGACCAACACTAATAAGCGAAAACAGTGACCGTGGTAATAAATTCTATGGCACTGGAAGCAGTGAATGGGATCCAGCATCATGTGGTTTTGAAGCTGCACGTGGTGAATCTGCTAGAGTTATTCTCTACTGCGCTACTATGTACTATAAAGAAGGCTTCTCTTTATCCAATAATCCAAACGATAGTACAAGTTTAAAAACAATGGGTACGCTTTCCACCTTATTAGCGTGGAACACTACTTACGCTCCAACACCAATAGAAATTCAAATTAATAACTATTTAAGCAACAATGGTTATGGTCGTAATCCATTTGTTGATCACCCAGAATATGCTACATATATTTGGAACAACAATGGTTTAATCGGTGGAGAACTTCCACCAAGTGATGATGACTTCACTAACGCTTTAAATATTGAAAGTTCACTTAGCAATTTAGATGGTAAAGAATATGTTATCGCTTCAAGCGATTCCGCTTCTTCATTCTCATACTTTGCAATGGATAACGAAGCAAAATCAGATAAGTTATCCTATTACATCAAGCCAATCGCCTGCTCTGTGAATAGTGATAAAACAAAGCTTATTGCCAATAACGGTGCGACTTTAAAACACTATAAATTCATTAAACAAAGTGATGGCAGTTACTATATCCAAAATAAAGAGAATAATAAGTATTTATTCGGTTACATAGAAGGTACTTACTACGATATTGGCTTAGGTAGCACACCTGTTAGCGGTGGCTCATTATCATGGAATATCACCACAAGCGGTAAAGGATTCACTATGAAGAACGCCACTAATGTATATCTCGAATATTACAATGGTTCATTCTGTGGCTATAAGAATGCTCCAGATGTTCCTATCTATCTCTTCCGTTAATCTAATTAAAAAAATAAAAGCGCCTCAGATTGAAGTGCTAGGGTAAAAGTGGACAAGGGTAAAAAAGACCCATCCACTTTTTTCTTTGCTATTCTATTGAAAAGGAGGTTTGTTATGCGAGAAAAAATCAAGAACACGATGCGTTCGGCCGAAGAAAAGGAACAAATAGTTTTAGAAAGCTTCCAGAATGGCTGTAACAAAACAGCCCAAAAATATGATGTCTATCGTTCTGTCTTGAAAAGATGGAGAAGAGAATATCGTAGAAACGGAATTGATGGTTTAAAAAGCAGAACTGGTAAGCATAGCACCAAGCATAGTAATGGATTAAATGGGCTACATGTAAAGAAAAACAAAACAAGGGAAGAAGAACTTGAGTTAGAAAATCTTAAGCTGAAAGTCGAGGTAGCCAGATTAAAAAAAGGGTACCTAGTGAAAGGAGTTGGTTCAAAAAAGGAATACGTTACTATCAAAGACTTGAATACGAAGTCTTAGAAGAATTATCAAAACAATATCCTGTTTCATTACTTTGTAATGTTATGGACATCAATCGAAGCGGGTATTACAAATGGAAGTATAGAAAAGCTCATCCGTCGGTAAAACATATCCAAAGAACAAAGACTGTTGAATTTATAAAAGAAGAATCGTTAAAGCATAAAGCTCATGGTTATCGTTGGTTAGCGGCTTATATCAAGAAACATCATGGGGTGATCATGTCACCTGAATATGTCTATAGATGTAGGAAATATGCTGGTGTGATATGCGAATCAAAACATTACAAATATAAAAAACCAGGAGATAGCAGTTATATCTATCCAAACCTCATATGGAATAAATGGAATGCGTCTAAACCATTACAAATTATCGTATCAGATATGACCAGCTTCTATTCCAGAGGAATCTATTATGAATTAACGATGTACTTTGATACATTCAATCGTGAAATTGTGGGATTTGGATTAACTGATCGAAAGGGTGATGTGAAACCTTATTTCGAAGGATTAGAACAAGTTATTAGCCTTATAAAAGAAAAAGAACAAACCAACTTATCTACTTTGCACACAGATCAAGGCTCGGTTTATTCTTCTGAAGCCTTTAATAAGCTTCTAACTAATAATAGCATTATTCATTCAATGTCTCGAGCGGGAACTCCGACAGACAATCCAATAGACGAGTCTCTTAATGGTTGGATTAAGGATGAACTTTTTATCGATTTCAACCTTAAGAAAAGCGATGATGTTTTATCTTTGATAAAAGAATACATCTATTACTATAATCACGAACGTCCAATGTACTGTCTTAAATACAAAACCCCACATCAGTATAAGACTGACATGGGGTATTGAGTCTTTTTTTGAACTGTCTACTTTTCGTTGACTAGTTCA
>JBGUMU010000065.1:0-2450 GCA_045116995.1 Bacilli bacterium | reverse complement strand
TTGAATCTTTCTTACGTTGGGGTTTAACATGCTATCCAGCACAAAAAACTGGTGTCGTCTTAATGAACCATGGTGGTGCTATGTATGGTGTTTGCTTTGATACTGTCCATGACGATGATTCTTTGACAAATTCCGAAGTTAGACAAGCTCTTAGAAACGTTCTAGGCAATAATCCAACAGAAAAATTAGAATTCATTCAATACGATGCATGTTTAATGGCGGTGCAAGATGTCGCTAAAACTAATGCCGAATTCTTCAAATACATGGTTGCTTCAGAAGATGAAATTACTGAAACAATGGTTAGTGGTGTTAGTGCACAATGGTTAGCAGGTGTTTACGCGGGACAAGAAACTTGTACATTCCTTGAAACCATGATTAACAACTTTGTTCCAAACAGCTGCGGCTGGGAACAAACATCCACAATTTTGGATCTCTCCAAGATGAGCAACTATTTCAATGCTTTTGAATCATTTGCAGATGCGTTGTCTAGCACAATCCGTAATCAAAACGATGTTCAATCTCTCCTAAGCATGGCTAGCAGTATTTATTTCCCAGTTTGTCCAAATGGTGGCGCAAATATGGAAAGATATCGCTTAGTGGACGCTTATACATTCCTCAACACATTAAAGAATGAATGGTATAACGCAAGTTATATCACCCCATATATCAATAGTGTATTAAGCTATTTCCCTTCTGAAAGCGAATATGCAATTGACTGGTCATCTAGCTTACCACGTCAAGCAAGAAGTAACGGTCTTGTTAAATATCATGCTGCATCTTTAGGACGTGCTGGTAGTGGTCCAGTTACTCATGGTCTTACAATCCATCTTGGTTACTATGACTATGATAACGAGGAATACTTCTCATCAGCTGAAACTGATTTCTATAACTGGTACGACATCTTTGTTAATTAAACAAAATTAGACAAAACAAAAGACGGACTTGCTTCACGGCGGTCCGTCTTTTTCTTTGCTTATAAGCTCACGTATCCAACTTCATCAACGATTTCTTGACCAGTAGGGGATAAGACAAAGTCTAATACCTTTTGGACATTAGGATTTGTTTCTCCTTTTCTTGTCACCGCATAGAAGTTAGAAACGATTGGATATGATTCGTTTTGAACGTTTTCTTTATTTGGATAGACACCATTTAATGAAAGCATTTTAATGTGTCCGTGCTCGGTTAATTCTTCAACATAGAATCTAAACGAAAAACCAATAGAGGCGCCTAATGGGCCAAACACATTTGGCTTAATTTCTTCACCGATTAATTTCTCTAAAGCGGTTTGGGAACCACTGCCTTTATTTCTTTGAAGAACGTTGATAGGGCGGTTAGCGCCTCCAACATCTTTCCAGTTAGTAATCTTACCTGTGTATATATCTTTTAATTGCTGCATTGATAAATTATCAACTGGATTATTAGAGTTAACTATAAAGACAAATGATTCTCTACCAATTGGTGTTAATTCAAGTTCAACACCTTTATCTAAACCATATTGGATTTGATCCTTATTTGGGGAAGCACAGAAAGCAATATCAATATCACCATCCACGATACCCTTAAACGCACCACGTGTGTTGTGATATTGAAGCGCGGAGTCACTTGTGAAGTCTCCGTTTTCATATTTAACAGAACTTTCTGGATATAGCGAATAGACGAATGAATTGAAGACAGGCACTAAAGCGGCCGCGCCATCGATTCTTGGTAAATCACCATCTAACTTAGTAGCGGTCTTTTTCACAATTTTTGTGTTCTCTGCGAATGGTAAGTACTGATCTACTTCCACAGACTTTGCCTGCATTTGACTTGAAGAGTCATTGATACATCTATTTGTGAACACAGTATAGATAAAAACATTTGTAATCACGAACGCAGTAACAACACCAGCGATAGAAAGGATTTGCTTTACTAATTTCTTATTCATTACCAAAGCTCCTTTTCTAAGAAAGTGATAATTGAAACTTTGTTATAAAGTGCAATGGTGACAATAGTTAAAACAACGATACTAATCACGCCAACTATTAAAAGAGAAAATAAAATTTTCTTAAATAACTTATCGTTCATAATATTACATAAACGCTATTGGATGTGTAGCGAGCCACACAAACAATAAAACAACAAGAGCCACCATTGTGTTGGAAACACCCATAAATATGAAACCGCTGGCGACTTTCTTAGGATTTCTTTTTCCGTCTTTATCACGTCTATAGCCGTTAATTATATAAGCGAGACCAAATGAGAAGAATAAAATAACTGCTACAACGTAGAAGATTGGTCCAATAAGTATTAATGCTACAGTTGCCATACTACCATTCTAACAGCCCAAAGATATATTTCAACTCTTGACTTTTTCCGAACATTTCTTACTTTTTTCTTTATTTATATGACCTCTACATATTTCACTTCCAAAAGACAAATTAAAAACAAAATATGCATTTTTATTAATTTCT
>JBGUMU010000064.1:0-1694 GCA_045116995.1 Bacilli bacterium | reverse complement strand
AGCAACAATTACTCTGAAATTAACTTTTCTACCAGATTTATGCATCCTTTGAACTAAGTTAACATCCATTACTTCTTCTTCTAAATCCGGAATTAAGGCATCGACTATTTCTAATTCCATGATTGGAAGACCTTTTTCAAAAATTTCATCGATATCAGTAATGGTACCGTCTTTAACTAATCTGCCCATTTTAGTTTTAGGTTCCCATTCATCAATATTAAAACTCATAGTTATTCCTCTGCCTCATCAATATTCTTAATAGTTTCATCAAAGTTTTCTGGTAAATCTACAGGATTGAGACCTCTTTCGAAATACTTTGAGAATTTTTTATTAACTTCGTCATCATCTAAAGATTCAGCGTAATTAGCAATATGTTCTCCTCTGATACGTTCATCTTCTGGGAAAATGAAATCTCCGTGAGGAACATCTAAACCAGCATCAACTGCACCTTTAAGAGCAGCGAATACTTTAGATCCTTTGATTGGTGATTTTAAACCAATGTCTAAAATTGCACTTTCTACACCGTTTGCTAATGCTCTTTTAGCACAAAGATATGCGGTTAAGTAGAAAGATGAAAGATTACCTGTGCTTCCTAAATATCCATATTTAGCTAATTGTTTACTTACAGCAGAAGCAACAGTGATGTCTCCTTCAGGAGCATAATTAATTACTTGAACAGTTGCATGAGAATTTGAAACTCTAACAACTAAACGGGATTTGTCATAGTCGACTAATTTTAATCTAGCTGCATAATCAGTTTTTCCTTCTCTTCTTCTTCTGAATGCTACTTTATAATTAGTTCCTTGTGCCATGCTTATTCCTCTCCTTTAATTAAATCATGGTCACGGGCGTAGTTTCTCATGTAAGATTTACTTCTAAATGCGCCACCCTTAGCCATTTTGTATAATTTACGATAGGTAGTAGCATCAATTACTTCTTCATCACGCATTTCTTTAAGGTCTTTTCTTAAAGCCCTGATAGTAGTCATCCATGCTTTTTTCTTAGGAGTACGTGCTTTTTTAGCCCCTTTTACGCTACCTCTACCTTTTCTTTTACCTTTTGCTTTTTGTTCTTTAATTTTTTTAGATCTGTAGCTACTAATACCTTTTTGAGGTTTGGCCTTAATAGCTCCATCATTAATTAACTGCCTTACTCCATCTCTTGTAATTGCCACAGACACTTCTTCCATCATATCAGGATCTATCCATACACGATTAAGTCCTACTTTAAGAATACTAGCAGCTAATCTTTTTTGAGTTGTAAGATTCATGTATATAATCCTCCATTTAGATATAATCTAAATTCCCTTATTTTTAATTTAACCAGTTAAATCAATTCAAATTAAAGCCCCGGAACTGATTCAACTTATAAATATAATTTATTTGTTTAATACTTTAATCCCGAGCTCGGATGCTTTTTCTAACATCAAAGCTTTTTTCCTTTTACCGATAGAAGCGCTTATTCTTGCAGCATCGCATGCTGGGTCTAAGTCTTCTAACTCTTGCATATTGTGAACAAGAACGTCATTATATCCTGAAGGGTGTAAGTCCCTTATAGCTCTAGGGGTTCTGTAACCAATAGCTGGCATTGCAGGTTTACCTGCTTCGTATCTTCTCATTTTACTGGTTTTACCTCTAGGGCGTCTCCATTTGATTCCAAGTTTTTTATAACGAGCATATTCTTGTCTTTTAAAT